>JAMOOS010000168.1 GCA_027065245.1 Desulfuromonadaceae bacterium
GTGTCCATCAAATCAAAACTCCTTGTTGCTGTCCAGCAACATGGTTACCGGGCCATCGTTGACCAGATGCACCTGCATATCGGCCTGAAACACGCCGGTGGCGGTAACCACACCGGCGGCGCGGGCTTTATCGACAAACAACTGGTACAGTTCCCGCGCCAGTTCCGCCGTGGCGGCGCGGGAAAACCCCGGCCTGCGCCCCTTGCGGCAATCGGCCAGCAGGGTAAACTGCGATACCGCCAGCAGCGCGCCACCGCTGTCCACCAGCGACAGATTCATCTTACCTTCGCGGTCGGGGAAAATACGCAGGTTGATAATCTTATCCAGCAGCCAGGTGACATCGGCCACGCCATCGCCTGCGGCCACCCCCAGTAGTACCAGAATCCCGCCGTCTATGGCGCCACTGACGACACCATCTACTTCTACCCTGGCACTGCTGACCCGCTGTATCACCGCTCGCATAGCATTACATCCATTGTCGTATCACATCTCCAACCTGTTCCACCCGCGCCACCTGCGTCCAAGTGCCGCAACACCCATCTGACACCAGTACCGTCTTCATCCCCAGCTCGGCAGCGGTACACAGATTGGCCGGAGAATCTTCCACCATAACACAGCGCCCAGCCTCAACCCCCGTCGCCCGCAGCACAGCGTGATACGGCTGCGGGTGCGGCTTGGGTACGTAGTTGCTGACGCGGATATCAAAGATGGCATCAAAACAATCCGCCACCCCCAGACAGTTCAGCACCCGGTCGGCATGGTCACTGCTGCCGTTGGTAAAAACAAACTTGCGCTGCGGCAATTGCCGCAGCATGGCGCGCAAGCGTGGATTATGCTGCAACCGGCTGGCAACGTCGATATCGTGGACATATTCGAGATAATCCTCGGCATCGGCACCGTGCTCGCGCATCAGCCCCTGCAGGGTAACACCGTACTCGCGCCAGTAGCGTTGACGCAACTCGTCCACCTGCCCGGCGGCAATGCCGACAACATCGCGCATATAGCGATTTATCCGCACGTCGATAAGCTCAAACAGGGCGTGCTCGGCAGCGTAGAGGGTATTATCGAGATCAAACAGGACAACGTCGATAGCCATAATCAGTCGGGCCAGTGACCGCGGAACACCTCCACCGCCGCTCCGGTCATGAACACCTGCCCCGATTCGAGATATTCCATCTCCAGATCGCCGCCACGCAGATGGTTGAGCACGCGCCGCTTAAGCCGACCGCTGAGCACTCCGGCCACGGTCACCGCCGCTGCCCCGGTACCGCAGGCCAGAGTTTCGCCGGCACCGCGCTCCCAGGTACGCTGGCGCACCTCACCGGCAGAGATAACCTGGACAAATTCCACGTTAATCCGCTCCGGGAACCAGCTGTGCTCCTCCAGTTGCCGCCCCCACCGCGCCACATCAAAACTATCCACATCATCGACAAACACCACGCAGTGGGGATTACCCATGGAGAGGCAACTGGCGCGAAACACCCGTCCGCAAACAGCAATGTCGATATCGAGGGCTTTGGCGGCGGCATCGCCGTACATGGGCAGCTGGCCGCGCTGCAGGCGGGGGCAGCCCATGGCCACCCGTACCCGTTCCGCCTTGCCGTCACCGGCGGGAAACACCTGCACCTCCAGCACACCGGCGCCGGTGGCGATACGCAAGGTATCGCCGACAACTCTGCCGCTGTCGTACAGATACTTGGCCACGCAGCGGATACCGTTGCCGCACATCTGCGCCTCGCTGCCGTCGGCGTTAAAAATGCGCATGCGCGCGTCGACACCTTCGTGGGGCAGAATCAGAATCAGCCCGTCACTACCGATGCCGAAATGGCGCGCGCTCACCTGCCGCGCCAGCGCCGCCGGATCACTTATCTGCTGCTGAAAACAATCGACGTAGACATAATCGTTACCAGCGCCGTGCATCTTGACAAATTCCATCTTCACCTCCATTAGCCACCACCCTGGTAGCGGCAAAACGGTCGTTCCAGCCCCGCTGTTCGGCGTCAAACAACATCACCGCGTAACCGTAGCCGCCACACAAAAGCGCCAGGGTGCCACCGGCACAGCGCAGCAACGCCGCACGCCAACCCGGCGCGGTGCCGTCACAACACTGCAGCCGCAGCCCCAGCAACTGCTGCCCCGGCGTCTGGGCACAGGTGGCGTAAAAACCGGCAAAATAACTCAACGAGATGGTGGTCGCAAGCAGATAGACCGCCCCCAGCCACTGCGGCTGCCACAAGCGCGGTTGCACCAGACAGGCAACATCGGCATCCAACTGCCACAGCGCCACGGCGACAAATGCCAGCACCACAGCGGCGATAAGCACCACATCGCACACCAGAGCGAAAAAACGCCGCAGCAACAAAGAACCGGTGAGAAAACGCCTCGGCGCGGCAGCTTTATCCTGGCCGATAAACTGGGGAAACTCCCGTTCAACCACCGATGGGCATGGTGATTCGGCGCTGGCGCGGTTATCATCATCAAGAGGCAGCGGCGGCTGCAGCGGCTCTGCGCCACCATTCATGGCGCCACCACAGCGCTTACATACCGTCCGGGCAAAACTGTTATAACCACAATGTGGACAACGCATTACACAACACCATCACCGCGCGGCGACCGGGAGAGATCGCCATAGATATACTGCAAAATCGCCACCAGCGCCATGGCCGCCGTTTCGCTGCGTAAGATACGCGGCCCCAGCCCCACGGCGACAAATCCGGCCTGTTCGGCCATGGCCGCTTCGGCGGCGCTGAAACCACCTTCCGGCCCCACCAGCAGCGCCAGCGACGTCGGTGCCTGCCGGGGCAGTGCCTGAGCCAAAGGGGTGACCGCCTCCTCCCACAGCAGCAACTTGACCGCCGCCGTACAGGCCATAACCGCCGCATCAAACGGCTGCGCCGCCGCCAGATGCGGCAACCACGCCCGCTCCGACTGGCGCGCCGCCTCGGACATAATCCGCCGCCAGCGCTCGCGCTTCCGCTCCAGCACGCTGATTTTGGCAAACTTGCTGCGCTCGCTGAGCAGCGGCACCACCGCCGTCACCCCCAGCTCGGTGTTTTTCTGCAGCACCAGCTCAAACTTGTCCGCCGCCGGTACGCTCTGCAACAGGGTAATCGGCGGTGACGGTGCCGCGACAGCGCAGTTGGCAGCGACTGCCCGAACCCCAGCGGCGTCATCCAGACGGCAGCGACAGCGGTTGCCACAACCATCACCGATGACAATCTCACTACCGGCACGCAGGCGCAGCACCTTGTAAATATGATGGCGCACATCGTCAGGCAAGGTCACTGCACCACCGGTCTGCAACCGATGATATAAGTCGGTGGGGATAAAAAACTGCCGCATGGTTAACAATCGCGGTGCCGATATACCATGCAGGCCCACTCTTGCTCGTATTGCACGGTAAGCATCTCAAGCGGCCAGGCAGCAAACGCCGAACTGACCAGGGCCACTTTTTCCGCCAGAATTCCCGACAGAATGAGGGTACCGCCACAGTTAAGGCGCTCAACAAACAGCGGCGCCAGGCGGATATTTTCCTCAGCGAGAATATTGGCGACAATCACGTCAAAAGAGCCGTCCAGCTGCGACAGCGGCGCAGCGGTTACGCTGATCAACCGCTCCAGGCCGTTGGCAGCGATATTCTCCCGCGCCACGGCGCAGGCCCCGGCGTCGATATCACAGGCGATCACCTCAACCGCGCCCAGGGCGGCAGCCGCCATGGCCAGGATACCGGAACCGGTGCCGACATCGAGCAACCGCTGCGGCGGCTCGGCCTGTTCAAACAGCCGCGCCAGTTCCAGCAGGCACAGATGGGTGGTGCCGTGGGTACCAGTGCCAAAAGCCATGCCGGGGTCGAGGGTGAGCACCACTTCATCATCCGTCGGGGTGTAATCCTCCCAACTGGGCCGGATCACCAGGCGCCTGCCGATGCGGGTGGTGGAAAAATACTGTTTCCAGCCCTCGCTCCAATCCTGCTGCGCCACCGTTGCCACCGCCACCGCCATCTCGCCCCAGGCGGGCAACAACCCCTCCAGCGGCTGCAGCTGCTGGCGCACCAGTTTCAGCAAACTTTGTTCCGACTCGGGCTTGACAAAGTAGGCGCGGATAGTTAATACATCAGCGTCGGTTTCATCGGGATCGGGAACGACAAAAGTGTCCAACTGCCGTTGCTCAACCACAACTCCGCAACAACCTGTTTGATGCAACTCGGCGCTAACCACATCGGCCCAAACAGCGGGAATATCCAAAGAAATTTCAAGCCATTCATTAGTCATTTCGCTTATGTAGCAAAGCGGCCCGCTAAAGGCAATAAAAATTCTTGACAAACGGTATATAATCGCGTTTATCTTTACGCCGTGCTAATGAGATATTTACCTGTTAGAGTATTTTTTGCGTCTATTGGTAAAAATGATTTTTTAATCAAAAATCCTTGCGCATTACTACCTGGCTGATGTATAAATTGTAAACCGTGCGAGTCTAATGAATTGAGCACAACTAATACCTATACGATATTCGTCCTGTCCGACGCCACCGGCGAAACGGCGGAAAACATTGTCAAAGCAGCCCTGACCCAGTTCCACGGCGTAAACGTGCGCGTGCAGCGGGTAAGCAACGTACGCTCCAAAAACCAGATTTATACCGCTTTGGATGCCGCGGTGCAACAACGGGCTTTGGTTATCTACACCATCGTCAACCGTGAGCTGGCCAGGCTGGTACACGATGAGTGTGACGCCCTGGGGCTAACGGGGCTGGATATCATCAATCCGCTGCTGATGCGCTGCTCGGAGTTTCTCGGTGCCACCCCCAACGAAACACCGGGATTGCTGCATGGCGTGGACGAAGACTACTTTCGCCGCATTGAAGCCATTGAGTTTACCGTGCGCAACGACGACGGCAAGGAGACACGTTTTCTCAACAAGGCGGATATCGTTCTGGTGGGGGTATCGCGCACCAGCAAGACGCCGCTGTCCATCTACCTGGCTCATCGCGGCTGGAAGGTGGCCAACATTCCGTTGGTAAACGGCATCGACCCGCCGCCGGAATTGTTGAAAATAGAACACAACCGGGTAGTGGGGCTGTATATCAACCCGGAACGATTGGTGGAGTTACGCGCCTCGCGCCTGCGCAACCTGGGGCAGGATCCGCGCACCGCTTATACCGATTTCGAACAGGTGGAAGAAGAACTTAAAGCGGCCAAACGTTTCTATCGGCAGCAAAAATGGGCGATGGTTAACGTTACCGGCAAGGCGGTGGAAGAAACCGCCAACGAAGTGCTGGTCAAGCTCAAATTAAAGTAGAAAACCAACAATTTATAGCCATGGCATGGTTGGACAAATTGGACAAGCGGCCATATTTTTATTCACGACAACCGCGTGGCGGTTGTATTCGGATTGTATTATTTATGTAGATTAAGGAGTACAGACAATGAAAATTCTCGTTGTAGAAGACGAAAAGAAAGTCGCCAATTTTATCAAACGTGGTCTGGAAGGGGAGAGTTTCGACGTGGAGATGGCCTCCAACGGCGAAGACGGCCTGGCCATGGCCAAGAGCAACCATTACGATCTGATCCTCCTCGACATCATGCTGCCTAAAAAAGACGGGTTGAGTGTTATCAAGGAACTGCGCGACAACGAGATAAACTATCCCATCCTGTGCCTGACCGCCAAGGATTCGGTTGAAGATATCGTTGCCGGCCTCGATATCGGCAGCGATGACTACCTCACCAAGCCGTTCGCCTTTGCCGAACTGCTGGCGCGGGTTAAAGCACTGGTACGCCGCGGCGCCAAGGATCGCGGTGCCGAAATATTCTTTGCCGATCTGCGCCTGGATCCGGTAACTCACAAGGTATGGCGCGCCGAGAAGGAGATCGACCTTACCGCCAAGGAATACGGCCTGCTGGAGTATTTTATGCGTAATCCCAACCAGGTACTCACCCGCAATATGATAGCCGAGCACGTGTGGGACTACACCTTTGACTCGTTCACCAACATCATTGATGTTTACGTGAACTATCTGCGCAAAAAAATTGACAAGGATTTCAGTAAAAAACTCATCCACACCATTCGCGGCGTCGGCTATGTACTCAAGGAGGAGTAGTTGCCTCTGTCTGCCCGTACGCGATTAACCATCTGGGCCATAGCGGCACTGACGGCCTGTTCGGCAATCGGTGCCGCTATCGGCTTTGCCTGGCACTGCTGCCCGGCCAGCAACTGCACCGACAAGTCGCTGCTGCTGGGGGCAATGCTGTTGCTCATTGCCACCCTCATCGCTCTGTTTCGCCGTCTGGTAGATCGCTGCCTGAAACCGCTGGACAACATGGCACAGCGCTGTCGCACCATAGATATCAACCATCTTGACCAGCGCATCACCACCGCCAACCGCTGCCGCGAAGCCCAGACTCTGGTATTCGAATACAACAACATGCTGGAGCGCCTGCAGAAGGAGGCGGAGCGAATTCGCCGTTTTTCCGGCGATGCATCGCACGAGTTACGCACTCCGCTGACCATTTTACGTGGCGAAACCGAGGTGGCTCTGCGCTGGGCCAAAGAGCCGGAAGAATTTCGCGAAACGCTGCAATCCAATATGGAAGAGATCAAGCGCATGGGGCGAATTCTCGAAGAGCTACTGGTGTTATCCAAAAGCGACGCCGGTGAGCTGCATCTGAACCGTGAGCGGATCAATCTGCTCGACATTGTGCAGGAGATCTATTCCCAGGCTAAAACCCTGGCGGCTGGCAAGCAGATAAACGTTGCTCTCAACATTAACGTGGACGAAGAGGTAGTTGTCGTCGGTGACGATCTGCGCCTGCGTCAGGTATTCACCAACCTCATCACCAATGCCATCCGCTACACCAGCGCCGGCGGGAACGTCGTCATCCACCTGGGCAGAGACGCTCAGCATGCCCGCATATCAGTATGCGACAACGGTATCGGCATTGAGGATGAGCATCTGCCCCACATTTTTGAACGCTTCTATCGCAGCGACGAGGCACGCAATCGCGCCGCCGGTGGCAGCGGTCTGGGGCTGGCCATTGCCCATTCCATAGTAAGTGCCCATCACGGTGAGATAAAAGTAACATCCTCGCCGGGCCAAGGCAGTGACTTTACGGTAATACTGCCTCTGGCCGATCAGCAGCAATCTGCACCGCAGTAACAGTCAACATCCATTTATCCACGGAGCCGGCACTATGAAACTCGCGCATCTCTTTATCGCCGTTCTTACCGTTATCCTGGCGGCCAGCGCCGCCAGCGCCGCTGTACCGCCCGATTTTGTCGCCATGGCCAAACGGCTTAAGCCGGTGGTAGTCAACATCAGTTGTACACCCGCCAACAATACTGGGGCGGACAGAAACGACTTGCTCCACCGCGACGTGGTAGAAAAATTTTTCCGCTCCCTGCTCAACAGCAATGACAAACGGGAGGAAAAACGTTCTCTGGGCTCCGGACTGATTATCTCTGCCGACGGTTATATCCTTACCAACGAGCACGTGGTAAAAAACTCGCGTGATATCAAGGTTAAACTGGCCAACGGCAAAGTCTATCCGGCCACAGTGCGCGGCATCGACAACAAACTTGATCTGGCGTTATTGAAAATTTCTGCAAAAAACAGCTTGCCCACAGTAACCCTGGGCAACAGTGATAACAGCGAAGTGGGAGAATGGGTGATGGCCATAGGCAACCCCTTCGGCCTGGGGCAAACAGTAACGGTGGGCATTGTCTCGGCCATGGGACGGGTTATCGGTGCCGGCCCTTATGATAACTTCATCCAGACCGACGCCTCCATCAACCCGGGCAACTCCGGCGGGCCGCTGTTCAACGCCCGTGGACAGGTAATCGGCATCAACACTGCCATCGTCCGCGGCGGTCAGGGTATCGGCTTTGCCATCCCCATCAACGCGGCTAAAAAAATATTGCCGCAACTAAAAAAAACCGGCCACGTAACCCGGTGTTATCTGGGGATAACGGTACAGGATATCAGCAGCGAACTGGCAGAATCGTTTGGGCTGAATAGCAGCGACGGAGCGTTGATAACTTCGGTGGCAAGCAATTCACCGGCACAACGCGCCGGTTTACAACGCGGCGATATCATCCTGGCCATGGACGGCCATCAAGTGAAGGACAAAAACACCCTGCCCCGCCTGGTGGCGGATTTGCCCGTAGGCGGCAGCAGCACCATCACAGTATTCCGCTCCGGCAACAAATTAACCCTGACCATAACGCCGACAACAGCACCGGATACCGCGCCTGCACATCAAGCAGCAGCCAGCACCCCCGGCATAACCACCATGGACAACAGCGCCGAGGTCAGCCGCCACCTCGACCTCGCCACCACCGCCGGCGTGGTAATCACCTCGGTTGCCACTGGCAGCCCGGCGGAGCGGGCCCACCTGCGCCGCAGCGACGTTATTCTCGAATACAACGGTATCAGAATCACCTCCAGCGAACAATTGCGCGCCGCTTTTGCCGCCAGTGCCAATAAAACAGTACAGCGCTTGCTGGTACAACGTGGTGAACGCTTGTTCTTCACGGCACTGAAATTGCCGCATAAGTGAGGACAACACAGCATTAATGCGATACCTTGCTGTGCATTCGCACAGTGTACTGCTGCTGCTGCTGTGCTAGGTTGCAGCGCATGAGAATCAAACTAAAACATCAGATTTTGTTGGCGCCGGCGGCAATATTGCTGATTATGACGCTGCTGCTGGTTTTTTTGCAGTATTCTTACTGGGATCTGTCGGTAAAACGGCGCCAGGCCAATAATTTAGGCAAGGTATTCATCTCGCTGGCTGAGGCTGATCTAGCGGCCAAGAGGATATACTCCCTCAGTCTGGCGTTAAAACGCAATTTCGTCCTCAACGCCCCCCGGCTTGAAGAGATGAATCAGCTCTACGCCCACCTTTCCGGTGCCATCGAAACCACACTGCGTCTGCTCAAGGTACCGGATGATACCGCCACGCAACTGCGAGCGGCACTGAAACAACTTGATCCCAGCGCCGGTGTCGATACCGACCGCTTTATCACCGCGCTGAAAGCTCTGCGACCGCAGCTGGTTACCCTGATAGAAACGGCGCGCAGCCAGCGCGGCAAGTTCAAAATCCTCAAAAACAAAAATATCGACGAACTGGTGGCACGTACGGCACTGGTATCACTGGTGGTTTTAAGCGCCGCCATTGTGCTGGGAATATTGCTGTCGCTGTTTTTCTCCCGCCGCATCCTGCGTCGTATCCAGGCCATCTCCGCCGGTGCCAGCAGTTTGCTGCGTGGCGAGCGTGAGCTGACCCGCACTCCGGAAACCATCAGCGACGAACTGGACGATTTGACGGTATCATTGGTCAACATGGCCGACAAACTTATCCGCGTCGTCGGCGCCGAGAAACTGCTCGAAGGTGCCGAAGAGGAACGCCGCCGCATCGCCCGCGATCTGCACGATCAGACACTGTCCGATCTGTCCGCTATTTTGCGCAGCCTGCAGGAGCTGAAACAGGACGGCTGTAACGACGAGGTGGAAGAGATAGAAAACAAACTGCGGGCAGCCATCAACAACCTGCGCGATGTCATGGACGATCTCCATCCGCAAACCCTGGATGTACTCGGCCTTAACGCCGCACTGCAATCCCACATCGAGGCGCATCAACGCGAGAGCAACGGTCGCATCGAAAGCAACTACTACGCCTCCACCGCCGCCGAAGACCTGCGACTGGATAAAGGGGTGCAACTGCAACTGTACCGCATTGTCATAGAAGCGATACATAACGTGTACAAGCACTCCAACGCCAGCCGTTACGAAGTCAACTACGACTACGCCAACGGCAAACTGATTTTGTCGGTGGAAGATAACGGCAAGGGCTTCACCTTAGACGAAAACAACCTTGGCCGCGGTCTGCACAATATCCGGGAACGGGCGCGGGTCATCGGTGCCAAGGTAGTGTGGAAACCGTCGCGCTTTTCATCCGGCACCCGTTTTGAGCTTACCCTGGATTTGAATCGGGACAATGCCACCGCTGCTCTGCCGGCACCAACCAAACAGTAAAGGATATCTGCCATGAGCACTTTCGACCTGATAATTGCTGAAGACAACCCCAAAGATTTTGAGTTTCTCGAGCAACTGCTGCAGGACAGCGACTTAGGCAAATTCAGCATCGCCCGCGCCGCCAACGGCCAGGCGGCACTGGAGCTGGCACTGGAAGCGGAAACACCGTTGGTTATCAGCGATATCCAGATGCCGGAGATGAATGGCATCGACTTTGCCAAGGCCCTGTGGGAACAGAAACCCCAGGCACGCATCGTGTTCTGGAGCCAGTTCAAGGATGAGATGTATGTCCGCTCGCTCCTTAAAATTGTGCCGCCGGAAACCGTTTACGGCTACATCCTCAAATCAAACCCTAAAAACCGCATCGCCTCGGCGGTGGTAACGGTGCTGGTGGATGAGCAGTGCTGGATCGACCCGGAAGTGCGCAAAGTGCAGGGACGCACCGGCCACAGCCAGACTGCCCTGTCCGACATTGAATTTGAAGCCCTCATCGACATCTCCCTCGGCCTCACCGACAACCTCATCGCCCAGCGCCGCTACTTGTCACGGCGCGGCGTTCAGAGCCGCCTTAACTCGCTGTACAACAAACTGTGCATCGACCAGGAGCAGTTCCAGGCCGAAAAAGTCGGCGACGCCTTCAACCCGCGCAATCGCGCAGTATCAGTGGCCCTGCACCGCGGCCTCATCAATCCCTTTGAGCTGAAACACGAAGAGGAAGAACTGCAAAAGTGGCTGACTCAGTTCAAAAAACGGCATAAAATCGGCGTGTAAACAAAAAAGGCGGGGCGGAAAAACCCGCCACCGCCATGCACCCAAGGAGTGGGTTGCTGAAAACTGTGGTGCCGATTAAAACTCCAGCGCCAGTTGCGCTGTGACAGCATCGCCTTCATCGTCGTTGTCAAACTCGTCGTGGCGATACTCCAGCGCCAAGGTGGTGTACTGCGCCACAGCCACGGCAACAGTGCCGATATAGCGGTTTTGCGCCAACATATCCGCAGCGTTATCGCTGCCCTGGTAAGCGGCGGCTACGATTGTTGCACGGTCGACGACACTAAAAGTATAGCCAAACTCCACGTTCCAGGCGGCAATGGCATCGCCTTGTGTTTTTACTCCGTTCAACAGATATTCCATATCTTCCACAGCACCGACATACTCACCGACAAAGTTAAATCCGGCCGCGTTCACTACAATTTGCGCGGCAAAACCGTCGCCCCCGACAGGCGGGAAACCACACCGCTGCAACATCAGCCGACTGTTCTACCAGCAACAAAATTAAATAGCGGCAAGCGGTGTTTTGGTTTATATGTAGATAAACGAATATTTCATGTAACGCAGCGGTGTTATACTGCCCAACTTAGGAGAACACT
>JAMOOS010000169.1 GCA_027065245.1 Desulfuromonadaceae bacterium
CCCTCACGCAATGCCAAACCGGAACGGGGGCGTATCTGCGCTTCAAATCCCGGCGGCAAAGCGATAGCCACCCCCGTGGGGATCAAAGCGCGCTCCCCCGGTTCGAGTTGCAGCTCCTCCTCCAGCAACGCATGCAAGTCCATACCAGCTGCATTCTCACTCATATAAGCCGGAACCACGGCATGAGGGTGAAGGATTTTTATCTGTACCTCTACATCTACCATAATCTGATCTCCTGATGAAAAAACACTACAGGATTCTGCCTACTTCGGCAGCAATAGTCAATTGATACAGCTGCGATCTTTAATCGGCACCGGCGTTTATTGATACGCCGCAGCTGGTCAACATACGCCACCGCTGCACCGATCGCGACAGGAATGTCGCTCCTACGCATGTCTCGTCACCGGGGTATAACGATACCTGCAAAAAAATCCCCCGCCAGTACAAACCGGCGGGGGATTTTTTATCTGCAACTTGCGGCGGACTATTCGTCGTCCGGCAGAGACTGCCCCAGCGCTTCTTTACGCGACAGTTTGATCTTGCCCTGACGATCGACGCCGATACACTTAACCAGTACTTTATCACCTTCGTTGAGGACATCGGTAACCTTGCCGACCCGCTCCTTGGCCAGTTCACTGACGTGAACCAGACCGTCGGTACCGGCAAAGATTTCGACAAAGGCACCAAAGTCCATCACCTTTTTGACCACGCCGTTGTACAGCTTGCCGACCTCGGGGCTTTGGGTGAGTTCCTTGATCATCTTGGCCGCCTTGGCCGCCGCTTCTCCATCGCTGGAGGAGATATTGATGCGGCCATCGTCTTCGATGTCGATACCACAGCCGGTTGCCTCGATGATGGCACGTACCGTTTTACCACCGGCACCGATAACAGTGCGCACCTGATCCGGTTTGACATAAACGGTGGTGATACGCGGTGCGTAGGGCGATAGGTCGTCACGATTGGTGCTGATGGCCTTGGCCATCTCGCCGAGAATATGCAGACGACCGGCCTTTGCCTGTTTGAGGGCCTGCTGCATGATCTCACGGGTTACCCCGGCAATCTTGATATCCATCTGCAGCGCCGCCACACCCTCTTTGGTACCGGTTACCTTGAAGTCCATATCGCCGAGATGATCTTCATCACCGAGGATATCAGACAAAATGGCAATATTGTCACCCTCTTTTATCAGCCCCATGGCGATACCAGCCACCGCCTCCTTAACCGGCACCCCGGCGTCCATCAGTGCCATGGAAGCGCCACATACCGAAGCCATGGAGGAGGAACCGTTGGATTCCAGTACGTCAGATACCACACGGATGGTATAGGGGAAATCATCGAAATCGGGCAGAATTTTACTGGCGCTGCGCTCGGCCAGCATACCGTGACCGATCTCACGCCGACCGGGGAACAGGCGCATGCTGGTTTCACCGACACAGAACGGCGGGAAGTTGTAGTGCAGCATGAACTTTTTGAACTCCATCCCCTGAATATTGTCCATCCGCTGTTCGTCGCTGGCGGTGCCAAGGGTGGCGGTAACCAGCGCCTGAGTTTCGCCACGAGTAAACAGGGCGCTGCCGTGAGCACGCGGCAGCAGACCAACCTCGCAGCTGATGGGGCGGATCTCATCCATGGCGCGACCATCAATACGCACCTGGTCGGCGGTAACAATCTGGCGCACCACCTTCTTTTCGATACTGCCGAACACGGCGGCAATCTCTTCTTCACGCTCGGGATACTCCTCAGCCAGTTGCTGCTGAACATCCTCCAGAATGGCGTCGATGGCAGCGTAACGCTCCTGCTTGGAGCGGATAGCCACCGCTTCTACAATGCGCTGGCGCGCCAGCGCTTCAACTTTACCCTCCAGCTCGGCATCCACCTGAGGCGGTGCAAACTCGCGCTTGACCGTACCAACCAGCTCAGCCAGCTCGCTCTGCATGGCGATAAGGGGCTGGATGGCGCGGTGACCGAAGAAGATCGCTTCGAGCATATCCTCTTCGCTGACCAGATCAGCCTCCCCTTCCACCATCATTACCGCATCGGCGGAACCGGATACAACAATCTCGATATCACTTAGCTCCTGCTGCTCCAGAGTAGGATTAGCGATAAACTCACCATCCACCCGGCCAA
>JAMOOS010000170.1 GCA_027065245.1 Desulfuromonadaceae bacterium
GGAAACACCGAGCCGATTTTTTTGGCGCAAACACGCCGTAGCAATCTCGCTGATAAACTGGTAGCGCGCAGAAGCGATAATAACATCCGCATCGTTATCCAGCTCTTTCTCCACGGCGGCGCGCAACATATTCACCTTGGCGCGGGCGGCCTTACTCACCTGCGAGGCGAGCAATTCATCCCCCTCCAGCAACTTAAGCGCCAGCCACGTAACATTGTACAACCGCTCTGCGGCCACCGACTTGATAAACGGCTGCAATTCGGCAATCGCCGCCTCAATCTGGCGGGGATAGGTAATTTCCGCCCCAGCGGAGCGAGGCTGTGGCGCCACCCGGTTAATGGTATCCTTCAGACTGGACACCCCTTTGTTTTTATTGACCACCATGGGTATTACAGGACAACCAAGCCTTTTTTCCAAGGCGGGAACATCTATCTCAATCCGCTTTTCTGCTGCAATATCCATCATGTTAAGCGCCACAACCACTGGGGCGTGCATCTCCAGCAAATGGGTGGTGAGATACAGATTGCGTTCCAGATTGGCCGCATCAACGATATTTACAATAATGTCGGCGGCACCACTGAGCACATAATCCCTGGTAACCGCCTCGTCAACAGAAGTGGCCGACAGAGAATATACGCCCGGCGTATCGACAACAGCGACACTGTAACCGGCATGAACATACTCTCCGCTTTTGCACTCCACCGTCACCCCGGGCCAGTTACCCACTCGCTGCCTGGAACCGGTAAGGGCATTGAACAATGTGGTTTTGCCACAATTGGGATTACCGACAATCCCGATGGTAAAATGTTTCATTCTAAACTCCTTCAACCAGCAGTACCGCCGCTTCCTGCTTGCGCAAACTCAATTTGTAGCCGCGCACCTCAATTTCTACGGGATCACCTAACGGCGCGAAACGCCGCAGGGTAAATTCACACCCCACAGTCAACCCCATAGCCAACAGTTTTTGACGATAAACTTCATGACCGCGCCGGTAACCGATTACCCGGCCTCCCGCGCCAACAGGCATCTCAAGCAGAGACTTCTGCTCCATACGTTTTCTCCTTTTTTTTGCGTAAATTCCGTTGTCTCCAGCAGACGGGACGGATTATGTAAAAATGGCAAAAAGTACGCCGTGACGGCAATCACACTTTGAAAGTTATTTTCAATATCAGGTGGCGGGCAAATCAGGCCAGACCATCACCCACATCGCGCAACCGCGCCAGCGCTAAAATTTTCACCACTCCACGGCAGCGCAGCAATATACCCTCTGCCTCAAAAGCGGATAAAATGCGCGACATGGTCTCTCGCGCCATACCCAGCTCGCGTGCGGCCAGTGATATTGACCCGATATCCACACTGACGACGCCACGACAATCTTCACCGTATTGCCGCCTGACCTGCGCCAATAACGCTGCCGCCACCCGTACACGCACGTTGGCGCACTGCAACAGGCAGCGCTTATGTCTCTCTGTGTCCACCTGTTCTGCCAGCGTGGCAAACAGATGCTCGTACAAACGCCGATCTGCGTGCATGACTGCCCGAAACTGCTCATGAGTCCAACCCAGCAGCAAACACGCCCCCATACTCAGGGCATAACCGGCGCAACCACCTCCACGCAGCAACGCCACCGGGCAGAACACATCCCCCGGGCGCAACTGCTGCAACAACGCCTCCTCACCACTGCTCACCGGCATCAGCAGATTCATCCGCCCGCTGAGCAGCAGAAAAATCCGTTGCGATAACTCGTCGCTACTGATCATCATCCCCCGCCGCGGCAGAGCGCGCTTTTTAGCGGTAGACAACAACGTATCTCTGGCAACATCGTTCAAGTCGGCAAGCCAGGTGGCTCCGGTCAAATCTGTCCGACCGTTCATATTCAACTACATTTGAGCAGACTGGTCGCCGCAACGGCATGGTGGCGCAGTAATGCCGCTACCGCAGCATGGTGGCGTTGGTACAGATCGGCCAGTTGCTCACTGCGCCGACTGTTGCCATATATCTTCCACAGCCGCTGCGCACTAACTGCCAGGCGAATGCGCCCACTGAACGCTGCCACATCCTTAAGTGGATAACCGAGAAACACGCCAACTTCATGAGGCATGGCCATGCTT
>JAMOOS010000171.1 GCA_027065245.1 Desulfuromonadaceae bacterium
CGCAAGGTGATCGACGCGGCGCTGGCCGCCGGTAAAAAGGATTTTATCGGCGGCAACTGCACCGTCAGCCTGATGCTGATGGCCATCGGCGGACTGTTCGAGGCCGGAGTGGTGGAGTGGGTTTCATCCATGACTTATCAGGCCGCCTCCGGTGCCGGTGCACCCAACATGCGCGAACTGCTGGCGCAGATGGGGGTGCTTAACGCCGCAGTAGCCGATCTTCTCGCCGATCCGGCGGCGGCTATCCTAGATATCGATCGCCAGGTTACCGCCACCATGCGTTCCGACGCCATGCCGGTGGACGCCTTCGGTTATCCGCTGGCAGGCAGTGTGCTGCCGTGGATCGATCGCGAGGTGGAGGACGGCCAGAGCCGCGAGGAGTGGAAAGGGCTGGTGGAGACCAACAAGATTCTCGGCACCACCACGCCAATTCCCATCGACGGCATCTGCGTGCGTATCGGTTCCATGCGTTGTCACAGCCAGGCTCTTACCATCAAGCTCAACAGCGATGTACCGATAGATGAAATTGAACAGATGCTGGCGCAGCACAACCAGTGGGGCAAGTTTGTCCCCAACACCAAGCAGGCCACCCTGGAGCAGCTCACACCCTGCGCCGTTTCCGGCACCCTCACGGTGCCGGTGGGGCGGGTGCGCAAGATGAAAATGGGGCCGCAGTACCTCAGCGCCTTTACCTGCGGCGATCAACTGCTGTGGGGTGCGGCGGAACCACTGCGGCGCATGCTGCGCATAGTGCGCGAAGCGTAATGCGCCCCCGCGCCACATGATACATTGCCAAAGAGTGCAGCGGAACGGTTCGCTGCACTCTTTGTGGTATCTAAACAGCCCTCTAAAGTATTTTTCTCTGCCGCCGCGCTTCTACAAACAACAGCACCAGAAAGAAACTGCCAAGTGCCCCATAATAGGCGGTATGGCGAAAAGTGTCCTGAAAGGCAAAGCTGGTGGATTGAACACTTTGAATCCCACCTAAAAATATATGGCTGTGGGCCCTGGCTGCATCGCACGTCATTATGCCGGATACTTTATCGGCAGTGGTGCTGATAAAGTTTTGTACATAGCCATAGTTTTGCATGTCCGCTATCCCCTCATAATGGACTGCGCGACGCATCTCGAGGGTGTTTGTTGCCAGTGCCGTACCCAATGATCCTCCCAGAAAGCGCATATAGTGCATTATACTTACCCCCTGGGCAGTTTGCGGGCCCAATGTGCCTAGTGCCATAGCCGAAAGGGGCGCAAAAAAAGAACCCAGGGCAATTCCGAGGGGGATGGTCAACAGAGCCGCATATAGCGAAGGGGTGTAGTAATTTATCGATGGGATCAGATAATAGCTGGTTACAAGATAGAGGGTAGTACTGAATGCCAACACCGATTTTGGGCCGTAGCGATCGCTTAATATTCCGGCGAGAGGTGACAAAATCGCGATAAAAATAGCGAACGCCAACATATGAAGGCCAGTATCAAAGGTGCCGAGTTTTTTTAGTGTTTCGTAATACAGCGGTAATAGATAGAAGATTTGGTAGATGGATAGTCCCAGAACTAAAAAATAAAATCCTATCGAAAAACTGTATTGTCGGTTTTTGAAAAGCGTTAAGTCAATAAGGGGATGCTTGCTGAACATCTCTGACAGAACGTAAAGAATAAATGAAATTGCCGCCAGCGCGCCAAGGATAACGATAATGTTAGACTGCCTCCAGCCTAACTGTTGCCCTTTGGAAAGCAGAATCAAGAGTGAAGCGGTAAAACCGGCGATAAAAAAATAACTGACAAAGTTGAAATGTAATTTTTGCCGGTGGCGCACCATAATGGGTAAGAATGCCGCTGCGGCAACCAGATTTAAAATCCCTGTGGGCAGGTTGATGTAGAATACCCAGCGCCAGGTGAGATGCTCGGTAATCCAGCCGCCTACTGTCGGTCCTAACGATGGCGCAAAGCTGACTCCCATGGCGTAAATACCCATAGCGAGACCATGTTTTTGTGGTGGATAAATGGCAAATAACATAGTTTGTGCGCTGGCCATGATGAATGCCTCGCCCATTCCCTGGATTATGCGCGCCCCCACCATTGTCGATAACGAATTGGAAATACCGCACAGTACGCTGGCAGTGGTGAATACCAACATGCCAACGATAAAAACATTTTTCAGACCGATAACTTTACTGAGACTGTGGGTCAGCAGTAATCCAATCGCCGCCGAAGTCATGTAAGCAGTAATTACCCATTGAACCCCGTACAGGTCGGTAGATAATGGGCCCATCATCTTGGGAATGACTACGTCAACTATAGTGGTATCCAAAATGGCCATAAACGCACCAACCATAATTATTATGGTTAAAAAAATGCGATAGCCAGTTGATATCTGCTCATATACAGGTTGTTCGTCGGGGTTGCCCTGCGGCGCTGCGGTCATGATTATATATCTTTTGAGGCTTGCTTGAACTGGCGTTCAATTTCAATCTCTGCGCCCATGCCTACGCGCAAACGGTTAATATCGCCTGAGGTGATGTTGACGCGCACCGGTATGCGCTGCGCTACCTTGGTAAATTCACCGGCGGAGATGTCGCGCGGTGCCAGGGCGAAGGTAGCGGCAGAGGCGGGGAGGACGCAATCGACAACACCGGTGTATTTGCTGTCAGGGTAGGCATCAAGCGTTATTTGCGCCGGTGCCCCTGGTACTACTCCCGCCAGCTTTTGTTCCTCAAGCAATGCAACAATATATATATCCTGCGGATTCAGCAGCGAGACAACCGCTTTTTGTGGCGAAGTTAACGCTCCGGCAGTTGCAAAACGTTTGGCTACCCTGCCGGAAATCGGGCTTTTTAAAACACAATGGTTGAGATCGTTATGAGCATTGGCCAGCGCGGCGTCAACCTCTTTTATCTGTTCGTTCAAGGTTTCAATCTCTTTTTCAACTTCAGCGATCTGCAGTGTTTTTGCCCGTGCCAGGGCTTCGCGCTGGCGGGCGATGGTGATACCGGCAGCGATGGCGGCGACCTGTTTTTTCAAGGCGGCCTGATTCATCCGTGTAGCGCGCAGCTTGCTGGAGATGTTTTCAGCCTTGGTTAGTGCAACTGCCTTGCTTGCGGCAAGATCGCTATAGCGCCGACTGTCATGGGACAGCTGCTGGATCTCGATATCCAAAGCGGCGACATTGGCCTGGGCTGCCTGTTTTTGTTTGACCAATTCGTTTATTTTAAGGTGGGCGATTTGCACGTTCAGGTCAACCTCTTTGCGCAAGCGCCGCAGGAACAGTTTTTTGGTTTGTTGTAACTTTTGTATTTTACCTAACCTGGCTTTTAGCTGTGCCACTTGTAGCTTGTAAGGGGTGGCGTCGATACGGGCAATAACCTCATCTTTACTAACGCTGTCGCCATCCTTTTTGTTCATGGCCACAATACGCCCGCTAACGCGATCAAAACCAACAGTTACCAGGCTGTCTGTGCGCACGAACACCGCATCGGTTACTGCAAAGGCGATGCGGTGGCGAATAAAGCGTACCGTCAATATCACAATGATAGCTAATATGATGACAAGAATTGCGGCAGCAATAATTTTTTTCGGTGATTTTTTAGTTGATTCAGTCATTTAGTTCAGTGCTTTTTCAAGTTGTCAATTGGTGCCGCCACCGAGTACCGCATACAGATGAGCCTGATTGGCCCGCTTGGCCAGATTGAGTGAGATAAGCCCCTGTTCGGCAGCGAACTGTGCCTGCTGTGCCGCAAGCACCCCCAGATAGCTGTCAAGCCCTTCGGTGTAGCGCTGTTGACTCAGGGTGCAGGCTTTTTTTGTCGCCGCCAGTAGGCGGCGTTGTGCCGCTATTTGTCGGTCGATTGTTCCTTGCACAGCCAAAGCATCGGCAACTTCTTTGAAGGCTGTTTGGACACTTTTCTCATACTGTGTCAAGGCGATTTTGCGCTCTGCTTTACTAACGCGATAGGCGGCCCAGACACGGGCATCAAAAATGGGCATAACAATTTGTGGGGCAAACTTCCACGCGCCGGAACCCGCGTCAAACAAACCGTCAAGTTCACTGCTGGCACTACCACCACTGGCGGTCAAGGCGATGCGGGGGAAAAAGGCTGCCCGGGCCGCACCGATATAGGCGTTGGCCCCTTTCAAACGATGCTCAGCGGCTTTTATATCAGGTCTGTTCAACAGCAGATCTGACGGTAACCCGGCGTTTATGCTCTCTGGCGCCGCAACAGCGGCCAGGTTTTCAGGCAGTAACGTGGCGGGTACCGTGGTTCCAGCCAGCAGATTCAGGGCGTTTAAGTCCTTGGCAACCTGTTGCTGATAGTTGGCTACGGCGGCTTGCGCTGTTGCAACCGGTATCCGTGCCTGTTGCAGATCAAGCTCAGTTCCCAGCCCGGCGTCCAGCAGTTTGCTGACCAATGTGTATGATTGTTGCCGGGTATTTAATATGTTTTGCGCCAGTTGCAGATTTTGTTTGTCTGCTGCCAGTTTGAAATAAGTTGTGGCGATGTTAGCCACCAGTGATATCTGTACCCCACGGCGTATCTCCTCTGTTGCCAGATATTCCTGCAAGGCGCGATCTTTCAAACTGCGGATGCGCCCGAAAAGATCCAGCTCCCAGGCGGCAACTCCCGCGTTTACCGCGTAGCTCGATTGGATCATCGATTTGCGCGTTGGTGAGAGATCGGCGGGTAATCTCTCGCGATCGCCACCGGCTGCCAAATCTACAGCGGGAAATAACTCTGCCCGTTGCACGCCGTACAATCCTTTAACCCGTTCCACGTTGAGTATTGCCAGGCGCAAGTCACGGTTGTTGGCCAGTGCCATATCAATAATCTGTAACAGATTTTTGTCACCGAAAAATTGCTGGCGTGTCATTGTGTCGACAGCGGGGTTATTACCGTTGTTCTTATATGCGTCCCCTTGGGGCCACTGCCGGGGCGTGGGCGCCTGGGGCTGTGAGAATTTGGGGGCAAGGGAACAGCCGCTCATAAATATGCTAACTGCTGCCAGCAGCAATAATATGTGTTTATTCATCTGTTTTGCCTCCAGTGCTATTATTTTCAACATACTTCATGGTTACTTTTTTTCTGTGTCGCCCCATAGCCTTGTAGATCATCACATAAAACAGTGGCGCAAACAGGGTAACTAAAAGGGTGGATGTTATCATCCCCCCCACAACGCCAGTACCAATGGCCCGTTGTGCCCCCGACCCGGCTCCGTTAGCCAGAGCCAGCGGCAGAACTCCAAAGCCAAAAGCTAGTGAAGTCATGATAATCGGCCGCAAACGCAGTCTGGAAGCTTCCAGCGTGGCCTCGACCAATCCTATCCCTGCATCAACCTTCGCGCGGGCAAATTGTACAATAAGAATGGCGTTCTTGGTGGTTAATCCCAAAGTAATCAACAGACCGATCTGGAAATATACATCGTTGGGCATCCCTCTTTGACTTGAAGCAATCACCCCGCCGATGACACCGAGCGGTAGCGTTAGCAAAATGGCAATGGGAATTGGCCAACTCTCATACAACGCCGCCAGACAGAGAAAGATAGCAAAGATGGAAAAGGCATAAAGTAGCGTAGTCTGAGAACCACCTTGATGTTCTTGATAGGAGAGCCCGTTCCAGTCGTAGCCGATACCGCGTGGCAGTTTGTTTATTAACTCCTCTATGGCCGCCATCGCCTCACCGGTACTGTGTCCGGGAGCGGGTTCACCCCAAATATTAATTGAAGGGAAGGCGTTAAAGCGTTCCAGTTTGGTGGGACCACTTGCCCAGCGCCCGGTGGCAAAAGAAGAAAACGGCACCATCTTGCCGACATTGTTGCGCACATAGATTTTGTGCAAGTCTGTTGGCAACATGCGGAAAGGCGCATCAAACTGGGCATAGACCTTTTTTACCCGCCCCGCCTCAATAAAATCGTTAACATAGGCACTACCAAAGGCGGCGGCGATGGTGTTGTGAATGGACGTTATCGGTACTCCAAGCGCACCGGCCTTGTCCCAATCAACATCAATAAAATATTCTGCCGCGTCCTCAAGACCGTTGGGGCGTACCCGAACCAGGCGTGGATCCTGTGCGGCCATGCCGAGGAGCTGATTGCGGGCGGCGATTAATTTATCGTGACCCAAACCGCCCCGGTCAAGCAATTGCAAATCAAAGCCGGTGGCGTTGCCAAGTTCAATAATCGATGGTGGCGCAAAAGCAAAAACCATCGCCTCTTTAATCTGGGAGCAAAATCCCATGGTGCGACCAAGCAGCGCCCCAATCTTCAAATCCGGTCGCTGGCGTAATTTCCAATCTTTCATCTTGATAAAACCGAGGCCGACATTTTGCCCCTGACCAGCGAAACTCATCCCGGCAACAGTCATAAATGATTCAGTAGTATCTTGCTCTGTTTGCAGTATATGGTCGCGCACTTTTGCCATAACTGCTTTAGTCTGTTCTACGGTAGATCCAGGTGGCAATACCGCCTGAATCAAGACAATTCCCTGATCCTCATCGGGAATATAGCCGGTTGGCATCTGTTGAAACAGGTAGCCCATGCAGATGACAATCGCCACATATATGGCGATGTAGCGTACTTTTTTAGCCAGAACTCGTCCAACCAGGCGGACATACAGATCGCTGGCGCGGGAAAAAGCGCGATCAAACCAGCGGAAAAACGGTCGCAGAAACCAGACGGCTCCATCGGCGGACTGATGCCCCTTGGGAACCGGTTTTAGCATCGTGGCACAGAGAACCGGAGTCAACACCAATGCAACGACCACCGACAGCAGCATGGATGAAACAACCGTTATCGAAAACTGGCGATAGATAACCCCGGTAGAGCCGGGAAAAAACGCCATGGGCCCGAAGACCGCCGACAGTACCAGTCCGATACCGATTAAGGCGCTGGTGATTTCTTCCATCGACTTTGCGGCAGCGTCGCGAGGCGTAAGCCCCTCTTCGGCCATCAGACGCTCGACATTTTCTACAACTACAATAGCGTCATCTACCAGCAGTCCAATAGCCAATACCATGGCGAACATGGTTAACATATTGATGGAGAAGCCGAACAAGCCCAGCACACCAAATGTCCCCAGCAGAACCACCGGTACCGCGATGGTTGGGATGATGGTGGCACGAAAAGTGCCCATAAACAGGTACATGATGATAAAAACCAGCAAAACAGCTTCAAACAAGGTTTTTACCACCTCTTCGATAGCCACCTTGGTAAACGGAGTGGTATCGTACGGATAGATCACTTTCATACCCGGGGGGAAGTACTTGCTCATCTCTGCCAGTTTTTGCTTGATGGCATTGGCAGTGTCGAGGGCATTGGCACCGGCAGCTTGACGAATCGCCATGGCGGCAGCAGGTTTGCCGTTGTAGTCGGCAATGATATCGGAACGTTCGGTTCCCATCTTAACAGTACCAATATCTTTAATCCGCACTACGGAGCCGTCAGGGTTGGTGCGGATGGGAATATTGGCAAACTGTTCAGGAGTCTGCAACAGGTGCTGGACGATAATGGAAGCATTCAGGCGTTGACCGGCGGTTGCCGGAGTGCCGCCGAACTGTCCGGCAGAAACCTCAACGTTATAAGCCCGCAACGCCATAATGACATCTTCCATGGTCATGTTGTAGCTGGTTAATTTGTCGGGATCAGCCCAGACGCGGATGGCGTGCTGAGTGCCAAAGCTTTCAACTTCACCGACTCCAGGCACGCGTGAAAGAATTTTTTCCAGATTGGACTGAGCATAATCGCGCAAATCGTCGCCGTTCATGCTGCCATCTTCGGAGATTAAACCGACAATAATCAGGTAGTTTTTGGTCGATTTGCTAACTTTAACCCCGGAACGTTGTACGGCATCGGGCAAACTGGCCATGGCGAGCTGCAGTTTGTTTTGCACCTTAGACCAGGCAACATCGGGATCGGTGCCCGGAGCAAAGGTCAAATTAAGCCGTGATGCCCCCGATGAATTGCTTTCACCCGACAGGTAGATCATGTCATCCAGGCCGGTCATCTTCTGTTCGATGATCTGGGTTACGGTATTCTCTACCGTTTCAGCAGAAGCCCCGGGAAAAAATGAGTCGATGGCGATAGCCGGTGGAGCAATGGGCGGATATTGCGCAATGGGCATGTTGTAGATTGCCAGCCCACCGGCGGTCATCATGATTATGGCGATAACCCAGGCAAAAACCGGGCGTTCGAGAAAGAATTTTGACAACATTACTTGCCTCCCCTGGTGTTATCCGGTGCCGATGTGCCAGCGTGTGCTGCTGGCGCAGGGGTAAACGGCGCAGCCTTGACAGGGGTGCCCGGACGCAACATCAGCAATCCTTCGACGATCACCTTGTCGCCAGGGGCAAGGCCCGCTGTAACCAGCCATTTGTCGCCAATGGCACGCTCGACGGTGAGGGGGCGCAGCGCCGCTTTATTATCAGCATCAACAATAAGTGCGTAGGGATTGCCCCTTGGGTCGCGGGCAACGCCCTGTTGCGGTACCAGAATTGCGTGTTCATTTACCCCTTCGGTTATCTGCGCCCGCACGAACATCCCTGGCAGTAAAATGCCCTGCGGGTTAGCAAAAATTGCCCGCAGAGTGACGCTGCCAGTGGTAGGATCTACCGTTACGTCGCTGAATTGCAGATCCCCTTTTAGCGGGTAAACACTGCCGTCATCCAGGGTGAGTTTAACCTTGTTTTGCTCGTGCCCATGCTTGAGACGGCCATCTTTTAAACGTTTTTGCAAGCGCAGCAGTTCCGTGGTTGATTGCACTATATCGACATAGATTGGATCTAATTGCTGGATCGTTGTTAACGGCTGAGGTTGATATGCGCTGACAATGGCACCGTCAGTAACGGCAGAAATGCCGATGCGTCCGGATATTGGCGCACGCACTTTAGTGTATCCGTAGTTGATACGTGCCGTTTTTACTGCCGCTTGCCAGTAGCGGATATCTGCTTTTATGCTGGCTACGGCGGCAACAGCATTATCGTAATCCTGCTGGCTTACCGCTTTACTGCCCAACAGATCGGTAATGCGTTGCAGTTGTAATTGTGCTGCCGGCAATTTGGCTTGAGAACGGTTTAACGCCGCTATGGCATTATTTTGCGCCGCAATAAAAGGCTCAGGATCGATTTGATAAAGGACTTGTCCGGCGTTGACATCGCTGCCTTCGGTGAATAGCCGTTTTTGAATCAAACCGCTTACGCGCGGACGGATTTGCGCGATGGCGTAAGGGCTGGTGCGCCCGGGCAGCTCGCGGGTGAGGACAACCTTTTGCTGCTGTACCGTTATGTAGGAAACCTGTGGCATGGAACGCTGCTGGGCTGGTGGTGCCTTGCGTTCGCAACTGGCCAGCAGTGGCAGCGCCAGCAGGCAGAGCAGAGCTACTAAACTGTATTTGATCGCTGTGGAATACTTTTGCTGTGGCATCTGTTTCTCCGTAATAGTCAAAAAGTTTGTGATTTTATCGCTGTCAGGCATAGCTGTTTAGCGTTTTCATATAAAAATGGCAGTGACAGTTGTTTTATCAAGCTGCTGTGCATTACACCATACAGCGCTGCGTCAAGAAACCACGCAGTCTCTTCAACGGGCACACGACGAATGCTGTTGTCGGCAATTCCCTTGCGTAAAAAATCGCATAACAGGTCGATTTTAAATTCAAGAAAAGATTTTATAAGTTGATGACTTTGGCTGTCTGGGCTGTGAATTTCGTCGGTCATGTCACGAATAAGTACCATAACCTCCTTGCTATGTTGCTCGACGATAGTCATTTCTCTGTGTAATAGCTCTTCTATGCAAGCGTATCCACTGAGATGATCAGCCACTATCTCTTTGTAGGCGGTACTGGTTTTCTCAAGAATCTGACGCAGTACTTCGTACAATATTCCCTGTTTGCTTTTGAAATGATAGAAAATGGTTCCATGCGCCACCTGGGATTTGGCGGCTATTTCAGCAGTTGAGGTGTTGCCAAACCCTTTTTCGGCAAACAGATCAATGGCGGCGGAAATAATTTTTTCTCTCTTGGATTGCATATCACATGTCCTTGTGCAGGTAGACTGAGTGAGCAGTCAGTCAGTACCGCAGGCGCAACAATATGTCAAGGGTAAAATTGCTGTGGCAGCGCGTATCAGTTCGGTTGTAGCCCATCTTTTCAGAACCACGTCAAATGGTTGCAAATTGCCTGTTATCACGAGTTTTGCAAGCTGCTCGAAGCAATTATTTTTCGCAATTTTGCTAACTGCTGTTTTTTAACCGGTTTTTTGCACAAACCTGGCTCAACGCCCCTTGCAGCGGCGCCGTGGATGCGGCTGGCGCTGACAAAAATCTCGACAACAGGCGGAATATGGCTGTAATATAATAATAGTTATTTGTTGTATATTCCTTCCTTTCTTGTCGTATGTCGGCGCAATATTCTGCCTGATTAAATACCATCAGAAAGGTGCGGGGAACCAATACTTACGCTGTGGAAAACAATAAGGAACTCTGGTTATGAGCCATCCGTTTAGTACCATGCCGGTCAAGAAGCAACTGGCGCTGCTGTTTTTGAGCTCTGGTGTGCTTTTTATGCTGGCGGTGTACGCGATTATAACGCCGACATTGCATCGGGTGCGTACCGCTGTGATCGCTGATCATCAAAGTGAATTACTGACGGCGCTGCAGTCCGGGTTGGATACACAACTGTCTACGGCGCTAACCCAACTGGCAGCCGCTGCCAAAATTACCCCGCCGTCGGTCATGGCCGATCAGGTTCAGGCGCAACGATTTTTAGATAATTGCGTGGGCATCAAGGCACAGTTTGATGACGGGCTGATGTTGATAACACCACAGGGGAAAGTGCTGGCAGAATCTCCGCTGCCACCTTTGGCGCAACAGCAGCGTAATGGGGTGGATTTTGCCGGACATCCGGCGTTTTTGCAGGCCATTGCGGCGCAGCGGCCGCTGATTCCAACGCCATTTTTTTCGCTGCGTCCCCCTCATCATCCGGTGGCGGCATTTTTTGCTCCGGTTCGGGCTGGCTCCGGCACAATTATCGGTTGGCTAACCGGTGGTATGCGCTTAGATGGCAATAACCTCTTTGCTGACATAGTAAAATACAAAGTTGGCAAAACCGGCTATATGTATCTCTATGCCCAAGATCGC
>JAMOOS010000172.1 GCA_027065245.1 Desulfuromonadaceae bacterium
CTCACCGAGAGCCAGGTTGTATTCATCGCTGCCACGCTCGTCGCAGTTGCCGGTAATAACAACTTTTACGTCAGGATTCGCCTGCAGATAGCTGGCGTTGCCGTCGAGGATAGTACGCGCCTCGGCGGTAAGGGTGTGCTGATCAAAATCAAAGTGAATCATCTGCAACTGGGTATCGCTTACCTGCGCGGCGGTAGCAGGAGGAGCGGTATCTGTAGCACTCTGATCGCTGTAACTGGGAACCTCGGCAGCAGCTTCACCGCTATCGCTGCTCACGGTTGTGGTGGGGCAGCCAGCGTCCTCATCTTCGGTAAGGGGGGCGCAACCGGCGGCCAGCAGCAGAACCACAGCCATAATCATAAGCAACTTGATTGTTTTCATGTTGTCCAATCTCCTTTTATCAATTTGTGTCAGTTAACTATCCGTATATTAAAATACTATCGTCCAAGCATAATCAATTGCAAGTATACAGACCAAAACGCAAAAAACAAGCGCATATCCACTGCAAGATGAAATAAAAGTGCATTTTTGTCCACAATAGCGCATATATTTGACATGGGAGCGCTGTTGCGCTTACTATCCTCCCCGGGCGGAATTGCCGCTATTTCACTACGATAAGACCGGAACCGGAAAGTATTAAAATCATGGAACAGCTATCTGAAGCCATTAGAAAACTGGCCAAAAAACGCAATGCGTTGATTCTGGCGCATAATTATCAACGGGACGAAATTCAGAATATCGCCGATATCACCGGCGACTCTCTGGCGCTGTCTATTGCCGCTGCCGAAACAGACAAGGATACCATCGTCTTTTGCGGTGTGCACTTTATGGCGGAAAGCGCCGCTATTCTGGCGCCGGATAAAACAGTGCTGCTGCCCAACAGCGCTGCCGGCTGCCCCATGGCGGACACGGTAACGCCGGAGGGGCTGCAGCTGATGCGTTCCCGTTATCCCGGCGTGCCGGTGGTGGCGTATGTAAACACCAGCGCCGCTACCAAGGCGCTGAGCGATATCTGCTGCACCAGTGCCAACGCGGTAACGGTGGTCAGTTCACTGCCGGATGACGAGGTTATTCTGGTGCCGGATCGCAACCTGGGCAGCTATATTGCCGCCAACGTCGACAAAACCTGCCATTTGTGGGATGGCTGCTGTCCTATCCACGACAAGTTGCTTACCGAGCAGGTAGTGCAGTGTCAGCAGGCTCATCCCCAGGCACGCTGCCTGGCCCATCCGGAATGTCCTGCGGCGGTACTTGAGCTGGCCGATGAAATTCTCTCCACCGGCGGGATGCTCGACCATGTGCGCAACAGCGATGAGCGTCAGTTCATCATTGCCACCGAGCAGGGGATTCTATGCCAGTTGCGCAAGGACAATCCGGACAAGGAATTTTTCTTTCCCGATTATGAATTTATCTGCACCGACATGAAACTCACCACCCTGCAGGATGTCTACAACTGCCTCGACAACCTGCAGCCACAGGTAACCGTGCCGGAAGATATTCGCCTTAACGCCCATGCGGCGCTGGAGCGGATGCTGGCTGTGCCGCGTGACTGATCTGTTTCATTTACTGTTACGGCAAATATCGTGAGCGCAGAACAGCAGGAACACACCACGCTGCAATCGTTTATCGAGGTGGTGACCAGCGTCGCCACCTGCGAGGTGCTTGGCGTCAACGACGCGGCGGCGGCACGGTTTATCGCCGCCATGCCGCCAGCGGTCGGTGTGCCGGTGCTGGTAGTGTGTGCCACGTTGGAGCAGGCGCGGCAACTGGTGGAGCAGTTGCGTTTTTTTTCGCCCGCCGCCGCTGGTGTACATCTGTTTCCCCATTGGGAGATGGCCCCCTACGAGCCGTTGACGCCCCACGCCGAGGTAGAAGCGCGCCGTCTGGCCACCCTGCATGCCATAAGCAGTGGAGACTGCACCGTTGTGGTTACTACACCGTCTGCCCTGCAGCAGCGGGTGATGCCACGCGCCACTCTTGACGCCCTGTCCACAGCGCTGATCTGCGAAGATGAGTATCCGCGTCCGCAGCTGGAACTGCGTCTGCATCAGCTTGGCTACCACAAGGTTACTCTGGTGGAAGATCG
>JAMOOS010000173.1 GCA_027065245.1 Desulfuromonadaceae bacterium
ATTTTATGAACAACGCCGAAAAGGTGGAGATTGAACCGGAACAGGTGACCGCCGTTGGTGTCGAGCAGATTGTCTACCATGTGGGGCGCAAGGAGAAACTGCCCCTGCTCATGTGGCTGCTCAACGAGCGGATGGCCGATGGCAAGGTGATGCTGTTTGCCAATACCAAGCGCGAAACCGAATACGTTACCAAAGTGCTGCAGGCCAACGACTACAAGGCGGCCCAGATTTCCGGCGACATCTCCCAGAGCAAGCGGATGCGGATTCTGCAGGAGTTCAAGGACGGCAAGGTGCATATCCTTGTGGCCACCGATGTCGCCTCGCGCGGTATTCACGTCGATGATGTTACCCATGTGGTCAACTACGATGTGCCGGAAGATATGGAGGACTACGTCCATCGCATCGGTCGCACCGCCCGCGCCGGAGCCAGTGGCCTGGCCATTACTATGGCGGATGAGGAACTGGTGTTTCATCTGCCCGCCATCGAAGAATATATCGGCATGAAGATTCCCAGTGAAATTCCGACCGATGATATGTTTATCTGGCGTTACAAGCGGCCGCAACTGGCCAAAAAAAAGCCGCTGGCACGCAAACCCACTGGCGAGCGTCCGCAACGGCGGCGGCCGCGGCGGCGTAAACCGCGCGGCGGTGGCGACAAACCGCGCGGCGGCAGTAACGCCGGATCATGATTTTGCTGCCTAAACTGCGGCAGTGTCGCCGCTGCCCGCGTATTGTCGCTTATATTGAGCAGTTGCCGGCAAAAAAAGGTTACGACCGCAGCGATTATCACAACGCGCCGGTGGCCGGTTTTGGCGACAGCGCGGCGCGGGTGTGGTTGCTGGGGCTGGCGCCCGGCGCCCATGGCGCCAATCGCAGCGGTAGACCGTTTACTGGCGATGGCGCTGGTGATTTCATGTATCCGCTGCTGTACCAGGCCGGATTTAGTAATCAGCCACAGGCCAGCCATAGCGACGATGGTTTGTGTTTGTACGATCTGTATATCAGCAACGCGGTAAAATGTGTGCCGCCGGGCAACAAACCTACGGCGGAGGAATTTGCCAACTGTCTCGCTTTTATGGAGCAGGAATGGCGCTGCCTCAAGCAGGTGCGGGTGATAATCGCCCTGGGGCGTGATGCCTTTATGAGCGCTCTGCGGATGCTGCGCCGCAATGGCCTGGTGAACAGGCTGGCCGATTATCCGTTTGGTCACGATGTTTGCTACCCGTTGCCCAACGGCCAGTGGCTGCTGGGCAGCTACCATACCAGCCGTTATAATGTTCAGACCGGGCGTATCGATGCTGAATCGTTTATGCAGGTGTTGCAACATGCGCAGCGGCTGCGAGAAAACGGTTGAAAGGCGCAGCACTGTTGAATTACACTCGCAGGGCGCTGTGGATTGATTTTGAGAAAGGGAACACGTGGGGCGGATAGAAGATACATTCGCGCGTCTGGAACGCGCCGGTGAAAAAGGGCTGATACCGTTTATTACCGCTGGCGATCCCAGCCTGGAGGTGAGCGAGCAGCTTGTCTATGCCATGGCGGAAGCCGGAGCCGATATTATCGAACTGGGGGTGCCGTTTTCCGATCCCATGGCTGACGGTCCCACCATCCAGGCGGCGTCGGAACGGGCGCTGGCGGCGGGGACGACCCTGCAGGCGGTACTCGACCTGGTGGCGCGGGTGCGTCAGCGTGTCGATATTCCCATCGTACTGATGGGCTATTACAACCCGGTGTTCAGTTACGGCGTAGACAAATTTGCCGCTGCGGCGGCGCAGGCCGGGGTGGACGCCCTGCTGCTGGTGGATTTACCCGCCGAAGAGCGTGAGGAGGTGCTGTGCCATTTGCGCCCGCTCGATATCGCCCTTGTTACCCTGCTGGCGCCGACCACGCCGCCAGAGCGCTGCCGCCGCCTGCTTGCCGACGCGCGGGGGTTTGTCTACTATGTGTCGATGACCGGTGTAACCGGTAGTACCAGGGTAGACGGTGCCGCCATTGCCGCTCAGGTCGAAGAGGTGCGCCGGATAAGTCCGGTGCCGATTGCCGTTGGCTTCGGTATCACCACCGCAGCGGACGCCGGTGCCATAGCTGCTTTTGCCGACGCGGTAGTGGTCGGTAGCGCTCTTGTCAATATTATCAATCAGCATGCTGGTTCTCCGTCTTTGTTGGAGGAGGTGCGCGGCTTTATCCGCGAACTTAAACAGGGAATTCACCATGCCTCAGATCCTGCCTAGCGAGGTAACTCATGTCATGGTTCAGTAAAAAATCGAAAGCGCCGATCTCGGCGGTAGAGACAAAAACAGTCCAGATTCCGGAAGGGGTGTGGACCAAATGTAAGAACTGCTCCGAAATTATTTATGCCAAGGAGATTCAGCGTAATCTCAATGTCTGCCCCAAGTGTGACTACCATTTCCGTATCAGCGCCAGGGAACGGATCGATCTGGTGCTGGACGAAGGCTCTTTTGAGGAGATGGATGCCAACCTGCAGTCGGTGGATTTTCTCAATTTCAAGGATTCCAAGCAGTACAGTGACCGTATTGAAGTTGCCGTAGCCAAAGCCGGTGGCGGCGATGCCGTGGTATGCGGCACCGGCACCATCGACGATCTGCCGGTGGTGGTTTCGGTGTTTGATTTCAGCTTTATGGGCGGCAGCATGGGCTCGGTAGTGGGGGAGAAAATCACCCGCGCCATCGAAAAAGGGCTGGAAACCAGGGCGCCGGTAATCATCTTCTCCTGTTCCGGCGGGGCGCGGATGCAGGAGAGTATCCTGTCGCTGATGCAGATGGCCAAAACCAGCGCCGCCCTGGCGCGGCTTAAAAACGCCGGCATTCCGTTCATCTCGGTACTTACCGATCCCACCACCGGCGGCGTGACCGCCAGTTTCGCCATGCTGGGCGATGTCAATATGACTGAGCCGCGCGCCCTCATCGGTTTCGCCGGGCCGCGGGTTATCGAACAGACCATCCGCCAGAAACTGCCGGAAGGTTTTCAGCGCTCCGAGTACCTGCTCGAACACGGCATGATCGACATGATTGTACGGCGCAAAGAGATGAAACAACGCCTGTCGCAGGTGCTGCGCATGTTCACCAACAGCTAGATATGGCGGGCAGCGGCGTTCTCGATTATCTCTACAGCCTGCAGAAGTTCGGCGTCAAGCTGGGGCTGGATAATATTCGTGCGTTGCTGGCTGCTGTGGATGATCCGCAGCGGCGTTACCCGATTATCCATGTGGCCGGTACCAACGGCAAGGGTTCGGTGTGCGCTTTTCTGGCGGCGGTGTTGCGCGAGTGTGGTTATTGCACCGGCGTGTACACTTCACCTCATTTGCACCGTTTCAATGAGCGGATATGTGTCGATAACCACCAGATCAGCGATGATGAACTGGAAGAAATGGTAACGCTCTTGCGTGATAGCTGCCCGGCTGTACCCGCCACTTTTTTCGAGTTTACCACCGCGCTGGCTTTATGGTATTTCGCCCGTCGGCAGGTTGATATCGCTGTGGTGGAAACTGGTATGGGCGGACGGCTTGATGCGACCAATGTCGTCGAGCCGGTGGTAACGGTTATTACACCGGTAGACTACGATCATTCTGCCTACTTAGGTAACAGTATTGCCGCCATAGCGGCAGAAAAAGGCGGCATTATCAAGGCTGCAGTGCCGGTGGTGCTGGCTAAGCAGCCGGACGAAGCCCAGGCTGTGCTTGAGGGTATTGCCGCAGAGCGCGGCAGCCGTGTGTTCAGCTACGGGCGCGACTATTCACTGCGGCCCACCGGTGACGACAGTGTAGATGTGAATATTGCCGGACAGCAGTGGACTCGTCTGCGGCCATCACTCATTGGCGCACATCAGCAGCAAAATATGGCCACGGCGCTGATGGCTCTTTATTGCCTTGCCCCCGAGAGTTTCTCGCTGCCGCGGCGTGCGGTGTGCGCCGGGGTGAGAAAGGCGCAATGGCCGGGACGCCTGCAATGGTCGTGTTGTCGCGGTGTGCCGATTTTACTCGACGGTGCCCACAATGCTGCCGGAGCCGGGGCCCTGGCGGCGTATCTCGCTATTAAACGGCGTCGTACCCATCTGGTATGCGGTTTCAAGCGCGATAAAGATGTGGCGTCAATTGTGCGGCACCTGATGCCGTTTACAGCTATGGCGTACGCCGTGGAACCGCCGGTGGAAGATGCGTGTCCGCGCCATGATGTGGTTGTGGCAGTGCAGGCGGAGGGGGGCAGCGCCCGCAGTTTCGATTCTGTGTCGGCGGCGCTGGACAGTGCTTTGGCCGCTGCCGCCGGAGATGAAATGGTTGTTGTGGCCGGATCGCTGTTTCTGGTGGCGGCGGCGAGTGAATACCTGGCTCTTTAACTGGATGGATTGATATGATTATAGTCAAGCGGCTGGTGTTGCCGTGTGTGCTGATGTGCCTGTTGGTTGCGCCTGCCGCGTCTGCTGCCGGGTCTGGCAGCACCGATAAGACTCCGGTGGCTATACAGGCCGATAATCTGCATTACGATAAAAATAACAGCACCTATTCTGCCAGTGGCGATGTTGAGATTGTGCGTGAGGACACCACCCTGCATGCCCGTCAGGTCGATTACAACACGGCCAGCGGTAACGTCAAAGCCGAGGGGGATGTGGTATTGCGCGACAGTGATGGTACCCTCACCGGCACTGCCATGGATGTCGATATCCGTGACAACACCGGCGTTGCCACGGCGGCGCGCGGCTTTTGGAGTCAGGGCAATTTTCATCTCACCGGCGATAAAATAGAACGCTTAAGTGAAGTTGATTACCGGGTGGAGAATGGCACCTTTACCACCTGCGATGGTGATATCCCGTCGTGGAAGTTCGCTGCCAGCGAGTTGGATGTTACTCTGGGCGGCTACGCCCGTGCCAAACATGTACGCTTTTACATCCACGATATTCCAGTGCTGTATTTTCCCTATATCGCCTATCCGGTTAAAAGCGGGCGCGAGTCCGGTTTTCTTTTGCCCATGGCTGGATATTCCAGCAAGCGCGGCGGCCAGTTGTCACTGGCCTACTATCAGGTTATCGCCCGCAATCAGGACGCCACCGTTTACCTCGATTACTTCTCCAAAATGGGTATCGGTAGCGGTCTTGATTATCGCTACGTGTTTGGTGATAACAACTACGGCAGCGCCAACATTTACTATATCTCCGATCATGGTCTGTCCAGCTTTGACGATGATGTTGACGACAGCTATGCATTTAGCTGGAATCACAGCGGTACCCTGCCGGGCCAGGTGCGCCTAGTTGCCGATGTGGAGTATGTAAGTGAAAAGGACTATTTTTCCGATTTTGGCAAAACGGCAGCAGAGTATAATAAGGATGAGGTGGAATCCAATGTGATTCTAAGCCGCCAGTTTGGCAATTGGACTGCCACCGGTTTGTGTAAATATACCAAAGATCTTGACGACGATGCCGATAACGATATTACCCTGCAGCGTTTACCTGAAGTGCAGATCGATTACAGCCGCAGCCGACTGTACGATACCCCACTGTATGTAAAGTTTGATTCAGATGGCACCTATTTCTGGCGTCGCCAGGGTGTGAAGGGCAGCCGTATTGCCGTGCGTCCGGCGTTGACCAGTTTTTTTCATCTGGGCGATGTGCTGAACATTCAGCCGGAGATCGGCTACAGCGAGCGCATCTACTCCACCAATGATGCCGGACCCGGTTTTGAACACGTGGGGTTTTTCGATTTTTCCGCCCGGATTTCCACCCGTTTTACCAAAGTGTTTGACCTCGGTGGCGATAGTGGTTTGACCAGAATCAGGCACAGTTTTGAGCCGGAGGTAACCTACTATTATCTGCCCAACAAAAATCAGGATCGTCTGCCTTATTTTGACGATGCCGATCGGATAGCCAACCAAAACCGGGTGGTGTACGCCGTTGTCAACCGTTTTATCGGCCGTTATGACAGCGAGGGACAACGTCCCCGCTATCGTGAACTGGCTTACTGGCGGTTGTCGCAGAGTTACGATATCTGGCTGAGCCGTCATGACCGTGCCGATACGCGTCATCTGGAGCGTTTTTCAAATATCCGCAACGAACTGCTGCTGCGACCGACAAAGTTGTGGGACTGGGATATTGATTTTCTCTATAATCCAAACCATAACTGTTTTGACAAGTTTGCCGCCGAGACCGGGGCCACCTACAGTGGTGATGTTGGTTTCAGTGCCGGTTATCACTACTATCGCGACGATTCGGAATATCTTTCTTCCAGCGTCAATATCGACTGGTTGAAACCGGTATACGCCAGGTATGAATATCGCTACGATCTATCAGAAAATAAGCGTCAGGAAAATCTTCTTCGGCTGGAGTATCGCGCGCAGTGCTGGAGTTTGTTCCTGAGTTATCGCGACCGTATCGACGACGACGAATTTATGCTAACATTCACCCTTGGTAATCTGGCTCACTTTGCCTATGACGGTACCCGGGTAAAAACCGATTATTAGGAGCCTGTCGGGCTTTGCGGATCGAAGCGAAAAATCGACTGGTCGAGGACAGATTTTCGCTCGTTTGAAGGCTAATAGCCGTAGCTATTGGTCGAAAAGGAGCGGAAATATGCGCCGGCCAGGCGGTTTTGCAGCCGATGCATGGAAAGTCCGACAAGCTCCTAGCGCCGTGGAGGTGCCATGCCCAACGTACTGCTTTATGTCCATCCCGGTCCGCAGGAGAAAATATATCGCGAAGTGCTGACGGCGCTGGGGGTAACCTGCGACGTTGTGCACTCGTTTGACGAATATTTTGCCACCGCTACCGGCAACAAGTACAGCGGACTGCTGCTGGATATTGTCAGCAGCATCCGTGCGTCGCTTGATGATCGCGAAGTGATAAAAAATCTGTTTGAAGTCTATCCTTCATTGCGGTTGCGTTACGATCCTGCCAGCGGAGATATCCGCACCCTGATGACCGGTGCCGGCAGCGGGCAGAAGGTTACCATTGAGCAATTTATTTCCACTTATTGCGCTAGCTTCCCTGCGCGTGGCCTGCGGCTGCATAAACGTAAAGATATTCATTGCAACGTACTATATTCCTCATACGGCGATATGCCCGATGAGGAGTGCAGCCGCTCCGTTACTATCAATCTATCCAGCGGTGGTTGTTTTATCTATGCCAGTCAGCGCATAGCGACAGGTACGTGCCTGTGGTTGAGTTTTGTAGAACTGATGGATAATTCGCCGATTTACGCGCGGGTGCGCTGGTGTCGTGAGTGGGGGCGCTCAATGAATATTCCCGGTATCGGTCTGGAATTTATTGAGATTGACCCCAGCCAGCGTGACGAGATTGTCACCATGGTGGAAGGTGGCGTTGGCGATGAGCTGTTAGAGTAAGTAACAGCGGCACAAACGTGGTGGTGACGTCAAAGATAAAATTTGCCGTCTGACCATGGCGCATATTAACGCATATACTCAAAGATAGGAGACAACTAGCCTGAGACATGGGGCTGTTGACATGTTGTCACTTTTCTGCGACAGTATGAATGTGGAATACGAAATCCGGACAACACTTATCTTCGATAAATGGCTTGCCGCACTGAAAGATAGAAGTGCCGTAACCCGTATTCTGTCCCGACTGTACAGGATGGAAAAAGGTAATCTTGGTGATGTAAAATCTGTAGGACAAAACTTATTTGAGGCGAGATTGTTTTTCGGTGCAGGGTATCGCCTCTATTACACTCTGGAAGGGTCAACGATTATTCTTTTGCTTTGCGGTGGGGATAAATCGACTCAAGAAAAAGATATTGAGAAAGCCCGGAAAATTATGGAGTAGATTATGAAGGAGACGACAAAAAAGTTTGATGCCAGTGAGTACCTCGATTCTCCTGATATGATTACAGAATACTTGCGGGTTATGCTGGAGGAAAATGGCGTTGAGGGATTTCAGCGCGCTCTTGGAGATGTGGCTAAAGCCCGTGGAATGTCAGAAATTGCTCGTCAGGCTGATCTTAGTCGCCAGAATCTTTACAAAGCTCTGGCTCCCGGTAGTGCTCCAAAGTTTGAAACTATCCAAAAGGTCGTTGAGGCATTGGGGTGTAAGCTATCCGTTAGCAAAGGTGATATAGCTCATATACATTGATATTGTAATGTCATGCAGGAATGAGCGGAGTAATGCACGCGTACGATAGAGCACCCACTTACCGCTTAGTTGCTGTGGGGGGGGAATCGCCCCTCTCCATCATTCCCGTAAAAACCGCCAGCCTGTACGGGCGTATTGCCATACGCGGGGGGGGGGGCTATATTGAATGGTTGGAGTGTTTGTGATGGTGCGAAAGTTATATTTTGCAACCCATGTTGACGTAACCGTTGTCGGTGCTTAAAAACATCAGACTGCCGCTGCCGCCCAACTCACGCCGGTGGTGAAAACGGCTCAAATATCTTGTCTAGGTACTGTGCCGGGGTACCGTGGCCGCTGTTGCTGCAACTGATACCGGCGGTATCGCCGTTTTGTTGACTGTTGTTGTCGTGGCAGGTGGGGTGGAAATGGATAAAAAAAGAACAGGGCTGATGTTGCTGGCGGTAGCGGCAGTAATGCTTGCCGGTTACTGGTATTTCCGTCAACAGCCGGTGGTGCAAATATCGCCACCGCCGCCACAGATGACGGTGGCGCAGAAAAAGGCGCGCTTTCGCGCTCTGCTGGTTCCGGCGGTGGATGATGTTTATTGCCGACTGCTCAGACAGTATCGGCGCGTGAAGCGGCAATTGGAAAATGGCGAGAGTAACGCGCGTATTGCCGTGCTGAAAAAGCAGTACCGTGCCAACAGCGATACCGATCTACTGGCGGCGCTCAAGCCACACCCGCGCAGTATTGCCCTAGCGCAGGCGGCGCTGGAGAGTAACTGGGCCACGTCGCGTTTTTTCTGGCAGGCCAACAATATTTTCGGTGTGTGGTCATTTGATCCCAATGAACCGCGCCTGGCAGCGGGGCGCAAGCGCGGCGACAAGACCATCTATGTAAAAAAATATCCCTCCATCAGCGCCGCCGTTGAGGACTACTATCTGCTGCTGGGGCGTGGCAGCGCTTTCAAGGAATTTCGCCGCGCTCGCCTGGAGAGTGACGATCCGTTTGTGTTGGTGTACAAGCTGGACCGATATTCTGAACGTGGCCGCGCCTATTGTGATGAGGTGGCGGCGGTGATCCGCCATAACAACTTTGACCAGTACGACCGCGAGCGGGTGGAGTAGCACCTACTGCTTGCGCTTCTCACTTTTTTTGCGTTCGTTGGCGTTGAGGATCTTCTTGCGCAGCCGGATCGACTGCGGCGTGATCTCCACCAGTTCGTCATCGCCGATAAATTCCAGCGCCTGCTCCAGGGTGAGGATGTGCGGCGGTGTCAGGCGGATAGCCTCGTCGCTGCCGGAGGCGCGCACGTTGGTGAGTTTTTTCCCCTTGTTGGTGTTGACGACGATATCGTTTTCCTTGGCGTTCTGGCCGATAATCATCCCCTCATAAACCTTGGTGCCCGGCGCCACAAACAAAATGCCGCGCTCCTGCAGGTTGAACAGCGAGTAGGCCACCGTTTCCCCCGCCTCCATGGCGATGAGTACGCCGTTTTTGCGCCCTTCGATATCGCCCTTGTAAGGAGCGTATTCGCTGAAGGTATGAGTCATAACGCCGGTGCCGCGGGTGTCAGTTAGAAACTCGGTGCGAAAACCGATGAGACCGCGCGCCGGAATGTGGAACTCCAGCCGGTTGATACCGTCCATGGGTTTCATGGAGATCATTTCCGCCTTGCGGTTGCCCAGTTTCTCGATTACCGTGCCCTGAAACTCCTCCGGTACGTCAATGCACAGATATTCGATGGGCTCCAGTATCTGACCGTTAACCTCTTTGCAGATTACCTCTGGTTTGGAAACTGCCAGCTCAAAACCTTCGCGCCGCATGGTTTCGATCAGAATCGACAGGTGCAGTTCACCGCGGCCGGATACCTTGAAGGTATCGGTGTTGTCGGTCTCTTCCACCCGCAGCGATACGTTGGTGCGCAGCTCTTTTTGCAGGCGCTCGTAGATGTTGCGTGAAGTGACGTATTTCCCCTCCTGACCGGCAAAGGGAGAGCTGTTGACGATGAAGTTCATGGACAGGGTCGGCTCGTCGATGTTGACATACGGCAGCGGTTGCGGGTCGTCGGCGGCAGCCAGGGTTTCGCTGATGCTGATCTCCTCAAAACCGGCGATGGTGACAATGTCGCCGGCGCAGGCTTGTTCAATGGTTACCTGCTGCATCCCCTGGTAGCCGATGAGCTTGGTGATGCGCGCCCGGGTGATGTTGCCGTCCTTGTCGATGCGGGCGACGGTTTCCCCCTGCTTGACGCTGCCGTTGAAAATTTTACCGGTGGCGATGCGACCGATGTAGTTGTTGTAGTCGATGCTGGTTACCAGAAACTGGAACGGTGCCTGCGCATCACCGTCCGGTTGCGGTACTTTGGCGCAGATGGTGTCGAACAGCGGGATCAGATCCATATTGCCGTCGTTCGGTTCGTAGCGGGCGTAGCCGCTTTTGGCGCTGGAGTAGATGATGGGAAACTCCAGTTGCTCCTCGCTGGCGTCCAGTTCGCAGAACAGGTCAAACACCATATCTACCACTTCCTCCGGCCTGGCGCCGGGGCGGTCAATTTTATTGATAACCACAATGGGGCATAGCCCGAGGGTGAGGGATTTTTTAAGCACAAAGCGGGTCTGGGGCATAGGGCCGTCAAAGGCGTCCACCAGCAGCAGCACCGAGTCCACCATCTTCAGTACCCGTTCCACCTCGCCGCCAAAGTCGGCGTGGCCGGGAGTGTCGACGATGTTGATTTTTATATCGTTGTAGTTGATAGACAGGTTTTTGGACAAAATAGTGATGCCGCGCTCTTTTTCCAAATCGTTGCTGTCCATAATCCGTTCGGTAATTACCTGATTGGAACGGAAAATACCTGACTGATGCAGCATGGCATCCACCAGGGTGGTCTTGCCGTGGTCTACGTGGGCGATAATGGCGATATTGCGTATCTGTGCACTCATTGCGAGTTGGTCTCCTTGGTCGCTGG
>JAMOOS010000174.1 GCA_027065245.1 Desulfuromonadaceae bacterium
TGACTTTACGCTTCGAAGCGAAAATTAGCTGGTCGAAGACAAACGGTTTTGCAGCCGATTCAGGGAAAGTACAACAGGGGACCAGGCTTGTAACCACAGGAGCATAGTGACCTACATCCGCTGATCAACTACCCAGCAAAAGTCTGCTTGCAAGCACGCAACACTTCACGACAACAGGCCGTTACACAGCTACGGTGGCAATGGCGTGCCCCGTGTCAGCATTCCCCACTGACCCCCCCGACGGGCAGTAACAAAAATTACCGCTCTACTACAAAAAAACAGCCCCCGGCGCTATCGCCAGAGGCTGTTTTAATCACGCTATGCAATCAGAAGCTGATTACACGTCGTTGTGTACCCGATAAAGCAGCTCTTTGATCTCCTGAGAAGGCTCGGGAGTAGCTTTGGATACCAGATACATGGTGATGAGAACCGCCGGAACACCGATTACCGCACTGGAAGTAAACGGAATGTAGTAGGCGATAATAGAAGTTTTGGGTACCAGCATGGCACCGAAGGTTACTGCCAGACCAACACACATACCGGCGATAGCAGCTTCTTTGGTAGCACGGCTCCACCAGATCCCCATCAGGAACAGCGGGAAGAAGGTGTTAGCTGCCAGAGAGAAGGCCACAGCGGTAATCTGAGCGATCAGCGCCGGCGGATTCAGGGCAACAACGATAATGGATACGCCGAGGATGATGGTACCAACACGGGCGATCTTCATCTTGGCTTCTTCAGTTGCATCAGGATTCAGAACACGATAGTAAATATCGTGAGCAAACGCGGCAGAACCGGCCATCAGCAAACCACCAACGGTGGAGAATGCGGCCGAAACACCACCGGCAGCCAGGAAACCGGCAAACCACTCAGGCAGACCAGCCAGGGTAGCAGCGTTAACAACGATGGCATCCGGAGTGATTACACCGGAAGTACCGAGCAGGTTGGAAAACTTGGCAAAAGAAGCGTATGCCGGTGCAGTCCAGTATACCAGAGCGATACAGAACAGGCCCCAAACAACCTGCCAGCGCGCGTCGCTAACCTTGGGCACAACATAAAAACGTCCGATAACGTGGGGCAGACCGGCAGTACCCAGCATCAGAGTCATGCACAGGGCGAACCAGTGATACATGGTGTACTTGGCAAACGGCAGATAGTAGCTGGGCTCCGCTACTGCGGCAGCGATGCCGTTACCACTGTGACCGATATCCCAGATGGCAGCACCGTAACCGATTTGCGGTACAGCCGAGAAATAACCGAGCTTGTTGGCGATAAAAAACAGCGGCAGGAAGAAGGTAATAACGATAACCACATACTGAACCTGCATGTTTTTGGTAGCACCGAGCATACCAGAGATAAGAACATAAGCGAGGACAACGCCAGTACCTACTACAACCGAAGTCTTGTAGTCGATACCGAAAATCCAGTTGAACATCATACCGATACCTTTGTACTGGCCAACGGCGTACACAAAAGAGATCAGGATGGCGATCAACGCGGATATCAGACGCGCGGTGGTGGAATAGTAGCGGTCACCGACGAAGTCAGGTGCAGTGTACTTACCATAGCGACGAATCTGACCGGCCATCATTACCAGCAACAGAACGTAACCACCGGTCCAACCGAGAACGTAGGAAATAGCAAAGTAGCCCTTGAGGTAGATCAGACCAGCCATACCCAGGTAGGAAGCTGCCGACATCCAGTTGGACGCGATAGCCATACCACCACCGATCTGACCGATACCGCGACCGGCAGCCCAGTAGTCATCGGTATCCTTCGCTTTGGCGAACACACCAACCAGAACAAACAGAACCAACAGGGCAACCATCATGATGGCCGGAATAACTTTTACCGTACCTTCGGGGTTGAGGTTTTTAACCGCAAACGCGTTGGTCGCAATCAGTACCATAAACAGGGACAAGCCCCAATGCATAAATCTTTTCATATCAGAGTTCTCCCTTTCCTATTTGCCATGCTCAGCTTCGAGCTTGTCGATGAATTTGCAGTACCAGTAGCACAGGAAAATAAACAGCGCGATGCAGAACTGCGCAGAATACCACCAGTGGAACGGAAAACCGAGGAAATTGGTCTCAGTCAGGAAACTCTTGCCCGATACCTGAGTAATTATCTCTCCGGTATTCAGCTTGACCTGCACGGTATCCGCAGAATCGGCCACCAGACGCAACAGGAACAGGAAGCCGTAAACGGCAACGAACCAAATAACGAGAATCTTCTTTTTCATCGCCACGTCCTTGGTCATGAACTCACCAACCGGCGCAAAAAAGTTAATGTTAATATCTTTCTCCATACCCTTACCTCCTTGGTGTAAAAAGCTTGCCAAGCACCACCTTAAGCAAACCACATAAATTACTCGTTTAACTTAAAAATAAGCAAACATTTCTAAATACATCCTCTTTTAACCGGCAACCTCCTTTCGTGTAAATACGTTACAAGTTAGAACACAAAACCGCGTTTATCCATGTCCGGCTATTTCTCGCCATTGATGATAGAGAACAGCGAGCGCCGCTTGCTCTCCTTACTCTCCTCGGCATCCATAAAAAAGGAAAAGGCAAAACATATCAGCGCCCCTCCGGTAATAATCCAACCCAGGATGTAATACAATGTGTTGTCCATAACCGCTTATACCTCCTGTGACACCGGACTGGCCGGAATCACATCATACGCAATAAAATTACCGCTTTTTTCCGTTGTTTACTTATGCCACAGGCACTATTTCGGGTCAAGTAAAATGTTGTTATAAAAATTGGGCATATCATTTATCACACAAAAACCAAATAAGATGAAAATTGTCATAAATATAGCCCATAAACAGTTTTTACCTTTTATTTCACAATGTTACGTACAATTATTTTAATCGGGATGTTTTTCACAGTCATCAAACTGTGGTAGAACGGGATATTCACATCCGCTCTCATACCATTTCTTCTACCAGCGACAATGTCAATTTCAGCCACTTTTGCCAAACCAATGGCAACAAAGTTTTATGCTGCCGCCGCAAGCAGATCGGTGTCGCAACCATGGCAAGACAGCCGATTATTTTTTCAGATTGTCCAGAAGATCTGCGCCCAGACCGTTGCGCTGCAGATAATCACGTTCCAGCTCTTCCACATAAAAACGGTCCAGCCCGCTGTTAAGGAGAAAATCTTCGCGCATGTCCGCATCGGCATTGGTGATAATCTCCGGCAGTAACTCCTGCAGGTAAAACAGCTCTTTTTCCAAATTGATAAGCACTTCGTGAAACAATCCCTCGGGGAAAGGGGTACAGCGTACTCCGCGCCGCTGAAGCAGCATCTCTATTTCGTGGCTGAGACAACGTTGCTCGCGCCAGTGCATACTGCGGGCGTGTTTGCTGCGCAAATGCTCTTTAAGAGCATCGAGCATTAAGCTGTACATGGATTCATTTTCGCTGATAGTCCGCAGACCGTTGTACAGCTGCGTCATGGGCTGGCCGACATCAAGGGCGTTGCGCAGATATTCGATTTTTTTACGCCCGAAAGTACCGAGAAAACGATTCTTGAGCAGATCGTCAAACAGCAGCTGGCTGAACAGATTCTTCTGCAGTCGCTCCAGGGCCTTGTAACTACGGCGAATGATATACAACATCTGCTCATCAATACGCACGCCAACCATGAAGGCCAGATTATTGATCTCCATGGCAGAGCTTTCGTAATGATCAAAATAATCTATGATGGTGTTCATCCGCTCCAGCAACGCCACATCGGCACCGTTATGTACGCGTTCATCACAGGTTTTGCTGGTTTCCAGCAGTATTTGATCGAACAGGTAGTCGCGATTCTGCATGGCCTGTTTTTTGGCAAACAGCAGGCGCACCATATCTTCGCTACTGATGGAACTGTCAAAGGTCTGGCTTTCGTACAACAGGCTGGAAAGGATTTCACGCGTGCTGGCTATATACTCCTGCTCGCGGTCAACCATCTTTTCGTATTTTAGATAGTGGTCCAGCGGCTCGAACAGCGCTGCCGGGATTTTGTTGCGTGTTGCCAGAGTTTTCAGGCGGGTAAGACGGGCATTTTCCTGTCTGGTGATAGTACCTTTGTGGTGACAGGAGGTAAGGATGGCGCGATATTCATCCACCACCAGTTTGTTCTCGCGCTGGGCATACATAACAGCTATGCGGATACGCTGCTGCTGGTGTTCTTCTATGCCCAGACGATTCGCCAACGCTTTGAGGTTGTCATATTCATCGTCGGGAATTGAGCGGTAAGTAAAATACAACTTACGAAACAAGTCGTGGTAGGCCTTGTGCTTTTTGTTGATAAGGCGCACCAGATACAGATGGCTACGATGACCAAGCAGACTGAACAGCTCATCCACCAGGCGGGCATCATCTGCCTCAGATACCCGCGCGGTACGTTTGAGCACCTTGCCGAGGAGAAACAGCAGCCCCTCCTGCTGGGTCTGCAACGCCCCGTATACCGAACCGGTTACAAAAAAGAAACAGTTGCTGATGGCGTGTCCAGCCTCAAAAATCTCCCGGTAGCTCAGCTGGCCCATGGTAGCGTCGGAAAACACCAACTCGCCGTTATCGCGATAGCTGGCGCCAAAAAATATCAGTCTGTTACGCACTTCCGGCTTGAGCAAATCGGCCAGGGGACAATCTATGCCGTGCATATATTCGCAAAAAGTACCGCCATTGCCCCAGTGGCTCAGCCCTTCCCGATCCAGACGCATCTCATTGCCGGGGGAAAAAATGCGCAGGGTCTCGCCGTCGCGTTCATAAAAATGGCAGCACTCAGCGTCATGCGCGGCAACCGTAGCGTAAAATTCGATGGTATCGTCAACATGGCCGTGCAGGCGCAATTCCTGTTGCATGATAAATCACCAGAGTTACAGGGTTATTGTCAAACCGTCGTAGGCATATTCTACGTTGTCCGGCAATTCCGCGCTATGGCGCACATAATCGACATCGTGACTCAAATGGGTCAGCACTACCCGCTTCGCCTCCAGACGCTGCGCCACGCCAATTGCCTGAGCCACAGTAAAATGGGTGGCATGAGCGCGAAAGCGCAAGCCATCGATCACCAGCACTTCCAGGTTCTGCAACAGCGGCCACGAATGCTCCGGCACTGCGCTGCAATCGGTGAGGTAAGCCAGCGGCCCAATCCGATAGCCGAGGACATTGCGCCGGCCATGGATAATATCTATCGGTTCCACCAGACGGCCAAACAGATCAAGCGGGCCGTCGATAACCCGTGGTTCCAGCCGCGGCAGAAACGTTTTGCTGTTGCCGGGAGCAAAAACATAACCGAAACAGCGCGACAACCGTTCTATCAGGGGCCGTGAACCATACACAGGTATATTTTCCCCCGACAGGGCGTTGAACATGCGCAGATCATCTATCCCGTGCACATGATCAGCATGGCCATGAGTGTACAACACCGCGTCTATACGGCTGATGTGGTTATCCAGCGACTGCTGGCGCAAATCCGGCGAGGTGTCGATGAGAACATTACGCCCGTTCCACGATAGCAACGCGCTGCAACGGCTGCGGCGGTTACGCCTTTCTGCCGAAGTACACACCGGACAGTCGCAGCCGATAACCGGCACGCCGGTACTGGTGCCGGAACCGAGAATGGTAATTGTAATACCGTTTGCGTCAGCCATGATTCACTTCCGTCTGTTGCGTCGAGCAGGGCGCCGGTTGCGCTCCACGTGTCTGGAACTGCCTTCCAGCAAACAGGCGCCATCGCGCTGCCGCCCGGTGATTTTCAGCGCCTGTGCTACAGCGGTACGATTTTCCGGCAGGTGATATAGCAGCAGCGCCTTTTGCAGACGACGCTCTTTGTCGCTGCGACAGATATATACGTTGCAATCACGCAGCGGATCTATGCCGGTATGATACATACACGTCGCCAGCGTTCCCGGCGTCGGCGTAAATTCCTGCACCTGCTCCACGCGCAGATTATAGCGGCGCAAAAACAACGCTGTATCCACCATGTGATCAAGGGTGGAACCGGGATGGCCGGCCATCAGGTACGGCACCAGCGCTCGTTTACGCCCCCGGCGCGCATTAAAAGCGCGAAAAGCATCGACAAAGCGGCCAAACTGTTGCGCACGCGGCTTGCGCATCTGCTCCAGCAGACCGTCGCTCAGCGCCTCCGGCGCCACCTTGAGCAGGCCACCAACATGGTGCTCAAACAGTTGTCGGCGATAACCGGGCTGACGCGCCAGCAGATCAAAACGTACTCCGGAAGCGACAAACACATGTTTCACTGCGGGCAGTGCCTGCAAGCGCTGCAACAGTCCGACGGCAGCCGCATCATCAATACTCAGGTTGCTGCACAGTTGCGGATACAGGCAACTGTCACGTCGGCAGCCTCGACACCGTTTTTCATCGTGCAGGCCGACGGCATACATGTTGGCAGTAGGGCCGCCGACATCACTGACGGTGCCGCCAAAGTGCTCATCGCCGCTTATCCGCTCCACCTCGGCCACAATAGACGCCGCGGAACGCGACTGCACCCGCCGCCCCTGATGACTGCTGATAGCGCAAAAAGCGCAGCCACCCTGACAGCCGCGATGGCTGGTCACCGACCAGCGAATCTGCTCAAACGCCGGTATCGTCTCAGTATAACCGGGATGAGGCCGACGGGTAAACGGCAGCGCGTACAACTCATCCAGTTGCGCCGTCGTCAGCGGCGCGGCGCGGCGATTTACCACAACATAACGGTTAGAGTGCCGTTGCGCAAGCGCCCTGTCGCCGTGGCGCGCCGCCACGGCAAACGCCTCGGCATAAACTTTTTTGTCTGCCGCTACCTGTTCAAACGACGGCAACAACCGCGCGCCAGCGGCGTCGCCAGCAAGCCAGGCGCTGCCCGGCACATCACAGATCTCACTGATATCGGCACCATACTGCAACCGGCTGACAATCTCCAGCAACGCCGTTTCGCCCATACCGTGCACCAGCAGATCGGCTTTGCTGTCCACCAGAATCGAGCGGCGCACCTTGTCGCTCCAGTAGTCGTAATGGGCCAGGCGGCGCAGGCTGGCTTCAATACCGCCAATGATCACCGGCAACCCCTTAAATACCCCTTTCAGCGCCGCAGTATAGGCAATGACAGCACGGTTGGGACGCGCCCCGCTGCGACCACCAGGCGTGTAGGCGTCGTCGCGCCGTCTCTTACGCGCGGCGGTATAATGATTCACCATGGAATCCATGGCGCCGGCACTGACAGCGACACATAACTTTGGCCGCCCCATCAGCGTAAAAGCGGCGCGCTCGTTCCAGTCCGGCTGAGCAATAATTCCCACCCGGAAACCACGACTCTCCAGTAAACGCGCCAGCAACGGCACCCCGAAGGCAGGATGATCGATGTAGGCATCACCACTGATAAACAGCACATCCAGCTCGTCCCAGCCACGCGCCGCCATCTCTGCCGCCGTTGTCGGCAGAAAAGAGCTATCAACCATGACGCAGCGCCTCCACCGGATTGAGTAACGCCGCGCGCCGCGCCGGATAAAGGCCGAACACCAGCCCCACCGCCACACTGATAAGCAGCGACAACACCACGCTGCTGCCGGTCACCAGCGTATCCACACCGCTAAAGCGGGTTATCAGCCACGGCAGGGCAAAACCGAGCAACACACCCAGCACACCGCCACCGGCTGCCAGCACCACCGTCTCGATGATAAATTGACGCATAATATCAGCACGGCTGGCGCCGATGGCGCGGCGCACGCCGATCTCCCGTGTACGCTCGGTAACACTGGCCAGCATTATGTTCATAATGCCGATCCCCCCCACCAGCAGGCTGATACCGGCGATGGCGCCGAGAACAATATTGAAGCGCCGTTGCGTCCGCTCCGCCTGGCGCAACAGTGCCAACGGCACCTTGACCTTAACATCGTCGCGGCGGTGAAAACGGTGCAGCATGGTGCGCAGCGCGGCTGCCGTCGCTTCCACATCGCGCTCACGCGCCATTTTAAGCAACACCCGATGCAGTTGCACCCGCTCACGCACACTGCCGCCACTTTTGTAACGTAACAATACATCGCCGTTGCGCTCACGCAACGCGCTGAGAGGAACGTAAATATCCTCCGCACCGGCCACAGATTGCAACATACCGCTCAAGGATACACTGCTCACCACGCCCACCACCCGGTAACTGCTGCCACCGGCGCGCACATAGCTGCCCAGTACCGGCTTAAGAGGAAACAGTCGCCGTGCCAACGTATCAGTAACAACCGCCACCGCTTGACGACGCTGAACATCCAGCGCCGTCAATAACCGGCCAGCCATCAACCGATGCATCACCAAGCGAAACCAGGCGGGCTTTGTCCCCACCAGGCGCACATCCACCACCCCGGCAGGATTCACCACCTGCTCGCGGCGCACCTTAACCGGCACAAGCAAATGTACTCCCGGCACAGTCGCCTTTATCCGTTCCACATCCTCAAACGTAAGACCGTACACACTCATTATCCGGTGGCGCGTGCCCTGATTAAGAAGCTCAGCCGGTTTCACCGCATTGAGGATGATCACATCACTGCCCAACTGCCGAATCTGCCGTAACGCCTCGCGGCTGGCACCATTACCAACCGCCAGCATGGCAATAACACTGGCAACCCCGAACACAATCCCCAGCATGGTAAGAACGCTGCGACCGCCATGACGGCGCAAATCAGTCACCCCCAGCACCACATCGCGCCACAATATGACCATTCTACCCGTCACGATACCACCCGACCGTCACACATCCGCACCAGACGCTGCATAGCGGCGGCAACCGCTTCATCGTGAGTAACCAGCACCAGGGTCTTTCCTTCCTGTACCAGTTGCTGCAGCACGTCCAAAACCTGCGCTCCACTGGCACTGTCCAAATTGCCGGTCGGCTCATCGGCAAACAGGATATCGGGTTCATTAGCCAGCGCCCGGGCAATGGCCACCCGCTGCTGCTGCCCTCCCGACAACTGCGCCGGCAGATGATGTATCCGATTTTCCAGGCCAAAACGCCCGGCCAGCCGCAACGCCCGCCGCCGCGCCGTCACATTATCCACACCACGGTAGTACAGAGGCAACTCGATGTTTTCCAGCACATTCAGCTGCGGAATAAGATGAAATCCCTGAAAGACAAAACCAAACCGCCGCAAACGCATGGCGCTCAACTTATTGTCACCGAACTTGCTGATATCACGGCCATCAACGCGATAACTGCCGCCGTCCAGACGATCGAGACCACCGAGAATATTCAGCAGGGTACTCTTACCCGAGCCGCTGGCTCCCATAATAGCAATGGAACTGGCGGCAGCAATATCCAGATCGACATGATCAAGAGCCTGTACCCGCGCCGCACCACTGCCGTAACAACGGCAGGCTCCACGCAATTCCATTAGCGCCGTCATTGATGATCTCCGCTGGTCAGCGGCGGGTTTAGCTGTACATTATCGCCAAGGCGCACGCCGGAACGGATAATCACCCGCGCCGTATTGCCCGGCCCCAGCTCCACTCGCTGGCGTGCCACCACACCGTCGCGTTCACGATAGACATAATGCTTGCCATTACTGGAGATAACCGCCTGAATCGGTACGCTGACAACATTGTCATAACTGGCCACGTCAATCTCCACCCGGCAATTCATGCCACTGTGCAATCGACGGGAACCATGCTCCAGCGCAATTTCGGCTCGATACACCTTCAGATCAGGATTAAGCCAGCTGCTGGTGGCATCGGGGAATACCGCCACGGCTTTCACCCGCCCATCAAACACTTCGTCGGCAACAGAATCTACATACACCCGCGCCGCCTGACCTACTTTAACCTTGTTGAGCTCTGATTCGTAAATCCGCACCACTGCCACCATGTTGGCGGTGGATGGCAGGTAAATAAGCTCCTGGCGCTCTCGCACCTCCTGTCCAGGCGCCAACGGTTCGTTGCGGCTGCGCCAATTACGCTGTACCGAGGTAGCGTAAATCACTACTCCGGCGCGCGGGGCGGTAATACGCGTTTTATCCAGCTCATCATGCAGTTTCTGCAACCGGGCGCGCTCACGTGCCAGCACCGCCTGCTTTGCCTTGAGCTTAGCTTCAGCCTGCACCACACTTGCCGCCGCCTTGCGCCGCACCCGCTCCAGCGCCATGGCAGTCTTATTCTTCTCGGCCTGTAGCTCCTTGACCCGGCGCGTGTGGGTGTATTTGAGGAACAGATTGAGATTGCTTTTACTCAGTTCCAGATCAATACGCGCTTTTTTGGCTGCCAGCTCGTCGGCCTGCAACTCACTTTGGGAAAGAAATTTCTCCTTGAACAACACTTTTGACCACGACAGCTTCTCTTCGGCGCGGTGCAGTTCCTCCTCGTTAACCGCTATTTTGGCGCGCAACTCCTTTTTTTTATTGGGAAATTCGCCCAGCCGATACTTTTCCACATCGTCGCGGGCAAAAGTTGCCGCCAGTTGCGCTGCCTCCACATCACTTTGCGCCTGATTTTTGACAATTTCCAGATTCTCCCGCGCCTGGACGAACGCCGCCTCACTGTTCTGTACCGCTATCTGCTGCGCCTCCAGCTTGTCCTGCAATGAACTGGCATCCAGAGTAATGAGCACATCCCCCTTGTTAACCTCGGTTCCCTCAGGAACAATGGTAAGGATAGTGGAACGCCCCTCCAGGCTATTGACAATAACCGCCTGATCAGCCGATTGCAGACTGCCGGAAGCACTGACCATAACCTGCAATGGCCCCTGTTGCACCGGCACCAGTAACGGCGGGGAACCAACCTCCATTCTGGCCGCCGGATGACGCACCTGCCCGGCCAGCCACCACACCAGCAGCACCAGCACCACAGCGACTGGCAACAGTTTTTTAACCGTTTGTCCGCTCATGAACTACCACATCCTCCAACCACTTGCCTTGTGCATCCAACGTCAGCGTTCCCAGATCGCGACGTAATTCCATCGTTTTTATCCGGTAGCGCACGCGCGCTTCGTCCACAGCGTTGCGCGCCTGCACCAGGTCATCCTGAGCCTCAAGCAGATCACGCATTTGAATCCGTCCC
>JAMOOS010000175.1 GCA_027065245.1 Desulfuromonadaceae bacterium
GGTGCTACCGCGCAACTGTTGCTGCGCCCAGTGCAGCATGGCATCCAACTCCTGCTCTTCGTCGGCATAGACGGCACCACTCACCGCGACAGCACCACGGTAACGCGGCACCAGGGTGTTTACCTCGCAACCGCAGCGGCGCAACTGCTCCAGCAACTTCTGCAACGCCGGATACAGATGCTCAAAGCCGACAAAAAACAGGCGTCGCGGCAGAAAAGGCGCAGCATCAGCAGCGATGCGCTCACCAACCTCGTTAAGCAGAGCGGCAGGATCGATCCAGCCCTCTTCCCGACAGCGGCGTTTATAGGCGGCACGCCAGCGCACAAAAGAGCGCTGTTCCTCATCAGCGGCTATCCAGCCGTCTGGTACCAGGTAACGACACAGCAAGCTGTGCGCTTGCGCTGCTAACGCCGCCGTGGTACCGGTCTGCAACAGATCGAGATTGCGTGAACGGGCGTCGGTATCGATAACTTGGCGCCACAGACAAGCACTCTGGGCGGCACTGAGCAGCGCAACATCATCGCCGTAATACCAGAGACAGCGCCGCAACCACTGTTCAAGGGGAAATACGGCCGCCTGTTCCCAGACCGCAGCGCCGTTACGGCGGCAGCCATCGTCGTAAGCGCTGCTGATGGTGCGCGCCAAACGGCGATTTACCGTAATTACCGCGCTATCATCGCTGCCCTGTGCCAAGGCGGCCAGCAGAGTTGAATACATAGACCTCACACGAGCGAAAAACTTCAGTCAAAACTTCAACAGATAGTCATAACGTATTTAACAATATAGCTTTTTCGCGCAGCAGCAATGCAAATTATTGCCCGGCAAACTGTACCCGATAAATACATCCAGCCAGGCTGTCGCTGATATACAGACAGCCGTCGCTGCCGACAACACAGTCTTCCGGCTGCCCCCAGGCCAGTCCGGCCTCGTTCCAGCCGCTGATCAGATCCACCCCCCAGCCGCTGATCCGCTCGCCATCCACCAGCGGTAACCCCAGCAGGCGGAACCCCTGCTCACCGTGATCGTAACTGCTGCCGCGCAGAACTACGTAGACCATATTACGGTACCATGGGGCAGCGTTGAGCCCGGCACCAAAAGCCAATCCCGCCGGAGAGCTGTGCGCCGGTAACTGCACCAGCGGCGCCTTGGTTTCGGCGCAAATGGCTGCGGCCCCCAACCGCTTATCGGGCTTGCGTTCGGCATAACAGAACGGCCAGCCGTAATCGCCACCGGCGCGCAATACATTGATCTCGTCCGGATAAACACCGATTTTTATAGTATCAGGACTGTCTTCACCGGCCCAGATGGAGGCACTGACCGGATGGATTGCCAGGGCGGTACAATCGTACAAACCGCTACTGTACAGGCTCTGCCGCCCGCTGCTGTCAATTTTTATCACCGTTCCCCGGCGCCAGTCACTTAAGCCGGTGCAACCGGCTACAGCAACAAACACATTGCCCTCTTTATCCACAACCAGCGAGTGCGCCCAGCAATGATCATCCCAAGGCAAATCATCCGCCAGCAGCCGCTTAACTGCACCGCTGGCGTCAAACACCAGCACCGCTCCAGCCGATGCCACCAGCACGTCATCTCCATAGCGCGCAATACCGCTGGGATACTCCAGGGCGGTGGCAAAGCGGCTCACCTCGTCGGCAACCCCATCGCCATCGCTATCACGCAGCCGCAGTATCTGCCCCAACTGCGGCTGAGTAACCAGCAAAGTTCCGTCGCCGGTAAAAACCATATTGCGTGGCCGCACCAATCCGGCGGCATACAGCGATATGCGCAAACCGTTCACCGCCATCAGGTAGCGGTTGGAATGGCCCCAGCTACGCTGCAATATCGGCGCCACCTCCAGACGAGTACGCACCAGCGGCGACAACTGCGCCCGCAGCCGTCTATAGGCAGCGTTATAACGGGCCACCCGATGATAAGCCCTGAACAGCGGCTGTCCCTGTTCCAGCGGCCAGATATGCAAGGACAGATAATTGGCCGAGAGTACTGCCAGCGGAATGGCTACCAGCATGGCGCCACGGCCACAGTATTTGACCAGCAACGCCAATGCCCCAC
>JAMOOS010000176.1 GCA_027065245.1 Desulfuromonadaceae bacterium
GCCGCCTCATCACTCTGCTGCTGACGTCGTTGCGCTGCTAACGCTGCGTAAGGAGCATCCAGTTCCAGCGCCGCATTGGCGCGCTGCAGGCGCTGACGCCTGGCGCTAAACTGCTGCAAACGCTGCTGCAACTGCTCGTGCCGCTGGCGGGCGGAGAGCAATTCCTGCTCCAGACGGCTGATCCCTTCGCGCCATTGCAGCGTCTGCTCCACATCGAGCAGCTGCCGCTCCACCTGGCTCTGCTGACGCTGCAACTGTGCCAGTTCCTCTTCCATCTGCCGCAACTGCTCAGCATCCGGCAAACGCAGAGCGTCCAGCTCCTGCTGCAGCGCCTCCAGGCGACGGCGTTCATCGCCGCGGCGCTGGTGTACCTGCATCGATATCTGGCTGTAGATGTCGGTGCCGGTTATCTGTTCCAGAATCGGCGCGCGCTCATCGGCATCGGCCTGAAGAAAAGCGGCAAAATCCCCCTGTGCCAACAACATGGAGCGGGTAAAACGCGCGAAATCCATGCCGGTAAGCGCCTCTATGCGGCTTCCGACCCGGCGCAGATGGGTTTCCAGCACCGCGCCGGTGTCGGCGGCGGCAATCTCGTGGCGCGGCGGCTGTAATTCGCCATCAGCTTTTTTACGCGCCCGCCGCTGACTCCAGTGGCAACGATAAGTGCCACTTTCGCTGGCAAAGGTCACTTCGGCAAAGCACTCGCCACACTGGCGCGTCATAATCTCGTTGCCACTTTTATTGATACGCGCCAGCCGCGGTGTGCGCCCGTACAGCGCCAGACAGATGGCGTCGAGGATGGTGGTTTTGCCAGCACCGGTGGCCCCAGTGATGGCAAAAATACCGTCGGCGGCAAACGCGGCGGCGGTAAAGTCGATCTCCCACTCCCCTGCCAGCGAGTTGAGGTTTTTAAAACGCAACTGGAGTATTTTCATCGCCTGTTCCTCACTGTGCCTGTCGATCTTCTTCCTGCACTGCCGTTACCGCTTCACCAAACGCGGCCAGCAACTGCTCCCGCTGCGCTTTTGGCACCTGATGAGCGTCGAGACAACGCTTGAACACCTCGTCCACACTCAAATCGTCCAGCACTTCTGCCTCATCCATCTGCCGCAGTGCCTGCGCCACCACGCGTTCGTTTTTCACCCGTAAAATCTCCACTGCGCTGGCGGCAACCGCTTTATCGAGCCGGGCGCGGATATCACCGACAATCGCGTCGCCGCTGTAGACCACCTCCAGCCAGATACTGACGTCGGCGGCAACCAGTTGCCCGATGCGTGCCAGTATGCTGTCCATATCGCCGCTTATCCGCTCCAGTGCCTGAAACACCGGCACCGCAATACTGCTGACAGTTATCTCGCCTGCCGTCATTTCAACCAGGGTGACACTTTTTTCCTGCCCGGCATCGCCAAACCCCATGGCCAGGGGCGCGCCGCTGTAACGGCGAGTGGCGTCACCTGCCACCGTCTGCGCACTGTGCAGATGCCCCAGGGCCAGATAAGCAAAGCAGTCGGGCAGCAGTGCGACATCGATATGACCGAGGGAACCGACATACAGTTCGCGCATACCGTCATCCCTGCCCGCTGTGCCGCCTATGGCAAACAGATGGCCGGTGCCGATCAAAGGCACATCGGCTCCCACCTCGGCACGAAGCGCCTCGGCCTGTGCTGCCACGGCGGCATAATGGTCGATAACGGCTGCGGCCAGATTGCGCTCTTTGTCGGCGATACTCTCCCCCGCCTGCACCTGTCTGATATCGCTATCGCGCAAGTAAGGCACCGCCGCCACAATCAGTTCTGCCTCCCCGTGTTCGTCACGCAACAGCAGCACTTCGTCGGTGCCATCTTCCGTTACCGCCGCCACCACGTGAACATTCAGAACACTGAGCAGTTCGCGCGGCGCGGCAAGGAACGACGGCGAATCGTGGTTGCCAGCCGCAATCACCACATGGCGGCAGCACGACTGCGCCACCCGACACAGAAAACGGTAGTACAACTCCTGGGCCCGATTACCGGGCGTGGTGGTGTCAAACACATCACCGGCCACCA
>JAMOOS010000177.1 GCA_027065245.1 Desulfuromonadaceae bacterium
GCATCAGTCCAGCTCCTGCAGCGCCCGTACAACTTCCGCCGCCACCGCACTGCGCGCGGTGCCGCCGGTGGCGCTGCGGGCGTTAACCGACGCCTCCAGGGTAACAAAATCGTGGATATCGTCCTCAATGGCAGGACTGAACTGCTGAAACTCCTCCACGGTCAACTCGTCGATACTCTTGCCGTTTTCGATGCAGTAGCGCACCGTTTTACCGACAATCTCGTGAGCGTCGCGAAATGGTATGCCCTTGGTTACACAGTAGTCGGCGACATCGGTGGCAGTGGAAAAACCGTGGGCGGCGGCATGGCGCAGGTTATCCGCCTTAACCGTCATCTCGGCGATCATATCGGCAAAGATCTTCAGGCTCCCTTTAACCGTGTCGATGGTGTCGAACAGCGGCTCCTTGTCCTCCTGCATATCTTTGTTATAGGCCAGCGGCAGCGATTTCATCAAAGTAAGCAAACTGACCAGATTGCCGTACACCCGGCCACTCTTGCCGCGCACCAGCTCCGGCACGTCGGGATTCTTCTTCTGCGGCATGATGGAGCTGCCGGTACAGAAGGCGTCGCTCAATTCGATAAAGTCGAACTCGGCGCTCGACCACAGCACCAGCTCTTCACTCAAGCGCGACAGATGCATCATCAGCGTCGCGGCAAAAGCGCAGAACTCAATGGCGAAATCGCGGTCGGAAACGGTATCGAGACTGTTGCGCGTCACGCCGTCAAAACCAAGCGTCTCTGCCACCCATTCGCGATCGATGGGGAAGGTGGTCCCGGCCAGCGCCCCGGCACCGAGGGGCAGTTGATTCATGCGCTTGCGGCAATCGGCCAGGCGACCGGCATCACGAAGAAACATCTGGTAATAGGCGAGCATGTGATGGGCAAACAACACCGGCTGTGCCGTCTGCAGGTGGGTAAAGCCAGGCATGACGGTATCCAGATTATCCTGCGCCTGCTGCACCAGTGCCCGCTGCAACTGCTCCAGCCACACGGCGATGGAGTCGATTTCGTCGCGCAGATAGAGGCGGATATCCAGCGCCACCTGATCGTTGCGTGAGCGGCCGGTGTGCAACTTACCGCCGACACTGCCGATTTTTTCGATCAGGCGCGCTTCGATATTCATATGAATATCCTCCAGCGCCAGCGAAAATTCAAACTGCCCGGCTTCGATCTCGTCCAGAATCTCGCTCAAACCGGCGCATATCTGTTCCGCCTCCTGCTCAGTGATGATGTTCTGGCGCCCCAGCATGGTGGCATGGGCGATGGAACCCTGAATATCGTAACGGTACATACGCTGATCGAAATCGATGGAGGCGGTGAACTCCTCGACAAATTTATCGGTGGGCTGGGTAAACCGCCCGCCCCAGAGTTTTTTGCTCATTTGCTGCCTGCTCCTGAAAAAACACCACCGCAACAGCATGGAATAATGCTGTCCCGGTGGAGATAACGGTTATCGGCCACGCCTAGCGTTGCTGCATCATGCTGCGAATGCGCAGCCGCAAAGCGTTGAGCTTGATAAAGCCCTCGGCGTCAGCCTGATTGTAGACTTCATCGGCCTCAAAGGTGGCGAAGTCGACATTGAACAGACTGTTGCTCTCAGACTTGCGCCCCACCACGCGGCAGTGTCCCTTGTACAGTTTGACACGGGCGACACCGTTGACAGTCTTCTGGGTATCGTCGATAAGCGCCTGCAGCGCTTCACGCTCCGGAGCAAACCAGTAACCGTTGTAGACCATCTCGGCGTAGCGGGGGATAAGGGAATCGCGCAGGTGCATCACCTCGCGGTCCATAGTGATAGACTCCACGCCACGGTGAGCCTCCTCCAGAATGGTGCCGCCGGGGGTCTCGTACACGCCGCGGCTCTTCATCCCCACGTAGCGGTTTTCCATCAGGTCGACACGGCCGATACCGTGCTTACCGCCCAGCTCGTTGAGTTTGGCCAGCAGGTTGGCGGGCGAAAGCTGTTCACCGTTGATGGCCACCGCGTCACCGTTTTTGAACTCGATTTCGATAAATTCCGGCGTGTCGGGCGCGTCTTCGGGA
>JAMOOS010000178.1 GCA_027065245.1 Desulfuromonadaceae bacterium
CCTTCTTTCATGGCGGCTACATCGTCGGCACTGCGCAGGGGCGGGCCCATTTTAGCATTGACATCGTAGCCGCGCACTGCTTCCTCGGTTAAGGTAAAGTGATGCGGTGTAACCTCGCAGGTAACCCGCACACCGCGCTGTTTGGCGTCACGGATCAGTTCCACGGAACGACGGGTGGAAATGTGGCATACGTGCAGTCGCGCTCCGGTCAGCTCCGCCAGCATCAGATCGCGGGCGATGGCGGCCGCTTCAGCCACCCACGGATTGCCCATCAGCCCAAGCTCGGTGGAGACGGCACCCTCGTTCATCACGCCGCCACCCTTGATGATGGTATCTTCGGCATGAGTGATGATGGGCATGTCGAAAGCGTCGGCATACTGCATGGCGCGGCGCAACACTTCACCGTTATCGACATTGAGCCCGTCGTCGGAAAAACCGACACAGCCAGCCTGCTGCAGATCGCCCATCTCCACCAGGGATTTGCCCTGTTGTCCCTTGGTGATACTGCAGATGGGGAACACGTTGGCGTAGCCTTCGCAGCGCGCCTTGTTAATCATGTAGGTGGTAATGGCTTTGTTGTCGTTAACCGGCACGGTGTTGGGCATACACGCCAGCGAGGTAAAACCGCCAGCGGCGGCGCTGCGGGTGCCGGTAACGATATCTTCCTTGTATTCGTGGCCGGGATCGCGCAGATGAACGTGGATATCCACCAGCCCCGGTGTTACCAGCTTGCCGGTGGCATCGATAGTCCGGTCGGCGTCTGCATCAATGTTTGCGTTCACCGCAGCGATGGTACCATTATCAATCAGTACATCAAGTTTGTCGTCGATATTGTTGGCCGGATCGATAACGCGGCCATTTTTGATCAGTATTTTCATAACACACCCCGTGATAATATTTGCTGAATAACTGCTCGGCTGGCTATTCCTCGTCACTGCCACCCAGCAGCAGATACAGCAGCGCCATTCGCACCGCCACGCCGTTTTCCACCTGCTCTAAAATGACATTCTGTCCACCGTCGGCAACGTAGGAGGAGATCTCCACGCCGCGATTGAGGGGGCCGGGATGCATAACGATGGCGTCCGGTTTGGCCAGCTTGACATTTTCGGTGTTGAGGGCAAAGAACTGGGCGTATTCGCGCAGAGTTGGCATCAGGGTGTTGCCCCCTTCCCGCTCCAGCTGGATACGCAGCATCATCACCACGTCGGCATCTTTTATGGCGGCGTTGATATCGGTATATACCTCGGCACCCAACTCCTCCAGCCCCGGCGGCAGCATGGTGGCCGGTCCGGCCAGGCGCACGGTAGCGCCCATGGTCTTGAGAGCGTGCAGGTTGGAGCGTGCCACCCGGCTGCGGGCGATATCACCGATAATGGCCACAGTAAGGCCCTCTATGCGCCCTTTGTGCTGACGCATGGTCATCAGATCGAGCAATGCCTGACTGGGATGTTCGTGAAAACCGTCACCGGCGTTGAGCACCGAACATCTGGTCAGGCGTTTGGCCAGGTAGTCGGGAGCGCCACTGCACGAATGGCGCATGACGATGGCGTCGGCATCCATGGCCTCAATATTTTTGGCGGTATCCTCCAGGGTTTCCCCCTTGGTTACCGATGAACCGGAAGCGGAGATATTGATGGTGTCTGCCGACATCCGCTTGCCGGCCAGCTCAAACGAGGTGCGGGTACGGGTGCTGTTCTCGTAAAACAGGTTGATGATGGTCTTGCCGCGCAGGGTGGGAACCTTTTTGATATCGCGCTGGTTCACCTCCTTGAAACGTTCGGCGGTATCGAGAATCAACTCGATATCGGCGCGGGAAAATTGCTTGGTGCTGATGATGTGCCGGTGTGCAAATGTCATTTTCCTGTTCCTTCCTCATCCTTTATGGGCATAACGACTCAAGACGGTTTTATCAGACGTACTTCGAGGGGATTGCCGTCGTCATCAAACAGCACCTCAATCTGCTCATCACGCGCCGAGGGAACATTGCGACCGACAAAATCGGCGCGGATAGGCAGTTCGCGGTGGCCGCGATCGATGAGTACCGCCAGTTGAATACTGCTGGGGCGACCCATATCAACCAAAGCGTCCATGGCGGCGCGAATGGTGCGGCCGGTGTACAGCACTTCGTCCACCAGCACCACGTGGCAGTTGTCGATGGCAAAGGGGATGTCGGTTTTCCCCACCGGGCGTACTTCACCGCTGCCGATATCGTCGCGGTACATGGTTACATCCACTGCTCCCTGGGGAATATCAACACCTTCGATGGCACTGATCTTTTCGCGCAGCATCCGCGCCAAATGATCGCCGCCGCTGCGGATACCGATAAGTACCAGATTGGCACAACCGTTGTTTTTCTCCAGAATCTCGTGAGCAATTCTGGTTATGGCTCTGGTTATGGCGCTGTTGTCAAGAATGACAGTCTCAATGGCGGCCATCGCTATCCCTCCGTATTTTCCGGGCTGAAAACGGGCAAAAAAATACCTCTCCTCCGGATAAAGCTCCGGGGAAAGGTCTCTTGTCTATACACTCTGATTGAACGGGCGACAAGCGCGCCGTATTGATTATGGTACATAAAATCACCTTTGCCAACCTCTCTGGATCGGCTTAAAAGGGAATTGACGGGAAACACGCCCCCTGCACTAAACTAACGAAACCATACGCAATCACCTCAGGCAAGTCAAGAAAAACTCCGCTGCAGCAATCGGACTGGAAGATATTGTTGCTATCGTTGGCTAAAGCTGTTTATAATACCGCAATTAATTTTTACACAGGGAGCATTTTAGTGAAAATCGAACAGAAAAAGTATGTAAATTGCCAACGCTGTGGAGCCAGCATTCTTGAACAATGTGCCGTTGAAGATGATGGGTTGTTGCTATGCGGTGACTGCATCGCCAAAGGAACCAGCAAGCAGTATGTCGAAGCAGAACGGAAAGCGTCAGAGAAACGGCAGCAGGCTTACGCTGAAGAACATAAAAAACTGGCAAAAAGGCAGAAAAAACGCGCAATTATCTGCCTCCTGCTCGCCTTGACGGCCTTTAGCGGAGCGCAATGGTTTATGGCACAAAACAAACCGGAGCCAGTTAAGAACGCCGACATAGATTTCAGCAAGGATCTATACTCCGCACAGGCATTGATTGTTGTCGGGCTGGATAAATACGCTTCCATAACCGGCAAACTACCTGCAAACTTGCATGAACTGATTATCAGAAAATGTGTCCCTTATCCGGTTAGCAAAGCGTTTCCCCTCTTTAAGTATCGCAGGATAGATAACAATACCTATGAATTGGAAAAAATAAATGCTGCCCAGACGCAGTCGAACAGCGAGGACAATGATGCAGCAAAAGAAAAATAAACAGGCTGGATATACTCTGATAGAGCTGCTAACAGTTGTGACGATAATCGGTATACTTGCGTCCATCGCCATCCCCAACTACAAGGGATATCGCGACAAGGCCAAGATGGTTACTGTCAACACAACACTGCGCCAGATACGTCTGGCCCAGGAGGTGTACTGGACTGATCATAAAATGTATTTCCCCGATCCATCGGCACCGATTGTGGACCAAAGCGGCTCTCTGACTGTTGCCGGTCTGGATATGAAGATATACCTTCCCCACGGGCAAAAATACAGTATTGCAACACTTGACGACTCGACCAACAATAAAAAGTCTTACACAGTAGTTATCGAAACAGACTTCGACCGCAATCAGAACGGGGTAAATGATCAGTATCTGTATACCAGAGTGGTAGACAACAGCGGTGCAGTAATCAGTGAAACTGATATATCCCCGCTAAAACCAGTTACCGGAACATAGCATACCTACTACAGCAAACGCTGGCAGCAGGGACAGAAAAACGCGCTGCGTTGCCCTATCCGCTCGCAGCGCAGAGCGGTGCCGCAGCGCAGGCACGGCTGGCCGGTGCGGCCATAGACGAACAGTTGCTGTTGAAAGTAGCCGGGGTCGCCGTGGCCGTTGACAAAATCCTGCAGGGTGGTTCCACCGGCGGCTATGGCGGCGCGCAGTACCTGCTGAACAATTGCTACCAGTTGCCCGCACTGTTGCAGTGAAAGGTGTCCGGCGCGGCTGCGCGGATGGATACCGGCCTTGAACAACGCCTCGTTGGCGTAAATATTCCCCACCCCCACCACAATATGACTATCCATCAAAAAGGTTTTGATGGCACGGCGGCTGTTACGCGATACCTCGAACAGATAGGCGGCACTAAAGTCCGCGCCGAGGGGCTCCGGCCCCAACCGGCTTAACAGGCGATGCCGCTGCGGATCGTCACCGGGGTGCCATAACACCAGGCCGAAGCGACGCGGATCGTTGAAGCGCAGGCAACTGCCATCACTGAAGACAAAGTCAACATGGTCGTGCTTGCCCGGTGTGGCGACTCGCTCCTGCCAGCACAACCGTCCCGACATCCCCAAATGAAACAGCACCGTACCGGCGCCAAAGCTCCACAGCAGGTATTTGGCACGGCGCTCAAGAGCGGTGGCAGAACTGCCGGCCAGTAGCTGCGGCAACTCCTTTGGCACCGGATAGCGCAGCCGGGGCTGATGGATGTGTACCGTTGCCACCTCTGTGCCGACAATAATGTTGGCCAGTCCGTTGCGGACAGTTTCTACTTCCGGCAATTCCGGCATTATCAGGTTCCTCTGTTTTTAACTACAAAAAAACACCGCGCGCGGCTACTTCCCGCATGGTTATCTCATCTGCGCCGCACGATGCCTCGCTGCATGGCAACCGGTAACTACTCAGGTAACGCCAACAGCGATCTTCCCGGGCAAAACAGGACAGCTCAAAATATTCCTCGTTGGCGGCGGCGGTGGCGACACGCAGATAAAACAGCACCCACGCCTTACCGTCGTCGCTTTCGTCAGCACAGATAATCCGGCATTCTTCGATGGAAAAACCGCTGTTCAGCGTTGCCAGGCCATAGGCGATATATTCGTCACGGTCTGGAAAACTGTTGCGGAAGGCGGAAGTAGAATGGTAGGTGGCATAGATAAAGGCAAAATCGTTACGCTGGAACGCCTGTGCCCGCGCCAGTACCAACTGAGATGGCGTCATCCCGTAGCCGGGTACGGTAACATCGCTGCCCAGACAGCATTTTTTATATTTTTTACCACTGCCACACGGGCACGGATCGTTGCGTCCACTCATGGGGATAATCAGTGCTTTAAACGCGGGTCAAGGGCATCGCGCAACCCCTCGCCGAGCAGATTATAGCCCAGTACCGTTATCAGTATTGCCAGACCGGGAAACACCGACAGCCACCAGGCGCTGCCCAGGGTTTGCTTGCCGACGATGAGCATATTGCCCCATGATGGTGTCGGCGGCTGCACCCCGATACCGAGAAACGACAGGGAACTTTCGGTGAGGATGGCCCCCGCTACCCCCAGCGCCGCCGAAACCAGTACCGGTGATAAGGCGTTGGGAAGAATATGGCGAAAAATAATGCGGGCGTCACTGGCGCCAAGGGAACGTACCGCCAGAACAAAATCGCGCTGGCGCAGGGAGAGGAACTCCGCCCGCACCAATCGCGCCACTCCCATCCAGCTGGTAAGGCCGATGATGATCATAATGTTCCAGATGGATGGCTCTAAAAAAGCGATAACCGCCAGGATGAGAAAGAAGGACGGGAAGCACAGCATAATATCGACAAAACGCATGATAACGCCATCGACCCAGCCGGAATAATAACCGGCTAAAGCGCCAAAAAACACGCCGACAACGGTGGCGATGCCAACGGCGACAAAGCCCACCAGCAGCGAGATGCGCGCACCGTAAGCGATGCGGGCAAACACGTCGCGCCCCAGATCGTCGGTGCCCAGCCAGGCGTCGGCGCCCGGCGGTTGCAACTGGCGTGATATATCCACCGCCGCCGGATCGGCACAGATCAGCGGTGCCGCCAGCGCCAGCACCACCATCACGGCGATCATGGCCAGCCCGGCCATGGCCATTTTGTTGGCGCATATTCGTTTAAACACTGTATCTGCCATCAATTAACCATTGACTGCGGGTTAACGCCCGCCTTGTACCAGTTGCGCCAGTAGAGTATGCCCGGCGGCGCACTTGATACCTGTGGCCAGAGCCGTTTTTTCGCAGTAGCTGCCGCCGCCGTCGGCCGGATTGGCCGAATCGTAGAGGATATACGGCACGGCATCACGGGTATGGGTGCGCAGCTTTACCGGCGTGGGATGATCGGGTAATACCAGAATGCGGCAGTCGCCGATGGCATCCAGGCTGGCGACAATGGTACCCACCACCTGCTCGTCAAAACGCTCAATGGCGGTGATTTTCTCCTCCATATTACCGGAATGGCCGGCCTCGTCGGGCGCCTCCACATGCACGTAGACAAAATCGCGCGTTTGCAGCGCAGCGATGGCAGCCTCGGCTTTGCCGATATAGTTGGTGTCGAGGTATCCTGTTGCCCCCTCCACCTCAATAATATCCAGCCCGGCGTAGACACCGATCCCCTTGATCAGATCAACCGCCGAAATTACCGCGCCGCTCAGAGCGAATTTTTGCGCGTAGGTTTCCATAACCGGCGCACGTCCGTGCCCCCACAGCCAGATGGAATTGGCCACCGCTTTGCCTTCCGCCTGACGTTGCAGGTTCACCGGATGGTTTTTCAGCAGCAGTTGCGACGATGTCATCAAACTGAGCAGTTCGCTGGCACCGTCACCGCTGGGCATTTTATCTTCGATGCTCTGATTGATAATGTCGTGGGGCGGAACAAAAGTCATGCCGTCCTTGCCGCCGCGCCATACCAGCAGATGGCGGTAGGACACGCCGGGATGAAACTCGAACTCGTCGTCGCCAAGTTCCTGCTGCAGGGTGGCAATAATTTTATGCGCCTCGGCGGTGGTTATATGTCCGGCGGCAAAATCGGCCATGTACAACTTGCCGTAATTGTAGACAATATCCACCAGGTTCAGCCTGAAAGCAACATCGTCCGGGCCCAGTTTCACTCCCATGCTGGCCGCTTCCAACGGTGAGCGACCGCTGTAACAGGTGGCCGGATCGTAGCCGAACACGGTTAAATTGGCTACATCGCTGCCGGGATGAAAACCATCCGGCACCGTCTCCACCATCCCCACTTCGCCGGCGGCGGCCAGTTTATCCATATTGGGAGTGCGGGCATGCTCCAGTACGGTTTTACCGCCCAGTTCCTCCAGAGGCTCATCGGCCATGCCGTCGCCCAGTAAAACAATATATTTCATACTCTTCCTCTTTGCGTGCGCCGCCATTATTTGCAACGCTTTATTTGCGCGGATGGTAGCGTTGGTGAACAGATTTAAGATGCTTACGAGTTACATGTGTGTATATCTGCGTGGTGGTGATGTCGGCATGTCCCAGTAATGTCTGCACCACACGCAGGTCGGCACCGTTTTCCAGCAGATGGGTGGCAAAAGAATGGCGCAGGGTATGTGGCGTAACATTCTTGCTGATTCCCGCCTGCCGGGCACGGCGCTTAATCATCTTCCAGAACCCCTGACGTGTCAACCCCCTGCCGCTGCGGTTGAGAAACAGAATATTGCATAAACGGTCCCGCAGCAACTCCTTCCGCGCCGTGGCCAGATAATCGCGCACATACTCGATAGTTACCGGCGCAATGGGAACCAGCCGTTGTTTGTCCCCCTTGCCGAAGGCGTACAGGTAACCGCTGGACAGATGCAGATCTTCACAGCGTAACGATACCAGCTCCGATACCCGCAGGCCGGTGGCGTAGAGCAGTTCCAGCATGGTTTTATCGCGCTGTTCCAGCGCCGTGTTTTCCTGCGGCAGCGCCAGCAGCTTGTCCACCTCCGCCACGCTAAGCGTATCGGGCAGGGTGTGCAACAGGCGGGGCGCGGCTATACTGGCGAGGGGATTACTTGATGCCAGAGTTTCATCCAGGGCAAAATTATGTAGGCCGCGCATGGCCGCCAGCACCCGCGCCCGGCTGCGCACGCCCAGCTGCTGCTGTTGCAGCAACGTGAAAAAGGCGCTGATTACACCGCTGTCTATATCATCCATTTCGACCACGCCCCGCTCTTCAAGATAATCGACGTAGCGGTTCAGATCGCGGGAGTAGGCCTCCAGCGTGTTGGCGGCCAGATTGCGCTCCACACACAAATAGTTAAGAAAACTTTCCAGTACGGCTGCTACAGAACGGTTATTCACTTAATTCATCCAGCAGGGTTGCGCGCAACTCTTCCAGCTTGTCCGCCTGGGTTACTTTGTGACCAAAAATATCCTGTACATAAAAGGTGTCGCCCGCCATATCCGCCTTGGTGGTAACTTTGGCTACGCCGATATGCAGGCCGATCTGTTTTAGACAGTCGGCCAGTTGATACAGCAGACCCACCTTGTCCTTGGCGGTGATATCGATGACGGTATATTCCACCGACACCTCGTTGTCGATGGATACCTTGGGCGGAATCTGCGGCGCCTGAGCCCCTTTGTCGAGAATGGACGGGCCGCCGCGCTTGCCGACCAGATCGGCAACGATGGTCTCACCACTCAGACAGCTGTTGAGATCGGCCTCGATATTCTTCCATTTCCGCTCGTCGTCGTAGATCTGGCCGTCGCGTCCAACCTGAAGAATATCCAAAGCCACACCGCTTTTCTGGGTGTAGATCTGAGCGCCGAGAATGTTTACGCCGTTGGCAGCCATTACGCCGGTGATGATGCAGAACAGGCCGGGAACGTCAAGGGTGGATATGGTGACTTCGGTAAAGCACAAGTCCGGTTTATGCTCCACCCGCATAGTCATGGGATTGCCGTTACGCGCCAGAATCAGCTGTACATGACGGGCAATCTGCACCGCCTTGTAGGTCATAAGATAACGGGTGGAGAAATTGTTCAGGCACTCTCGAATAACCTTTTTATCGTAGTCATCTACCAGTATCTCCATCACCTTGCGTTTACGATTGCGAATTTTGGCTGAATACTGCTCGGTGCGGAAGTTGCCTTTCTCCATCACCATATAGGTTTTTTCGTACAGCTCTTGCAGCAGAAACCCCTTCCACTCACTCCATACATCCGGGCCTACCGCCTTTATATCGGCAAACGTAAGCAGATAGAGCATCTTGAGGTTTTCGCTGCTTTCCATCAATTGGGCGCACCAGGCGATGAGATGCGGGTCGTTGAGATCGCGGCGCTGAGAGATGTGCGCCATCTGCAGATGGTGCCGCACCAGAAATTCCAGCCGCTGACTATCCTCCTTGCCCAGACGCAGGCGCCGGGCGATGGTGGGTACCATTGCGGCCCCTTTTTCACTGTGATTGTGCCCCTCCCCTTTGCCAATATCGTGCAGCAGCACCGCCAGAATCAGCAGCTCCGGCTTTTCAACCTCGTCGGCCAGACGGGTGAGCAGTTCTTTTTTGTCGCGATATTCCCCCTGCCACAGCTTGTCGATCTCCTGCACAGCAAACAGCGTGTGAGTGTCGACAGTATAGATATGGTAGGCATCGTGCTGAACCTGACAATAGATACGCCTGAATTCGGGAATATAATGGTTGAGAAACAGCAGGTGATGCATCTGAAACAGGGTATCGTACACCCCTTTTTTGTAGCCGAGAATCTCCAGAAACGTTTTGGCTACCTGCCGGTTGCGGCGCATGGCGTCGTTGATGCGGTGCAGATTTTCGCGAATCAGCATTTTGGTACGGATAGCCAGCTTAAGTTGATGACGCTGCATCAGCCAGAACGCCTTCATCATCATCTCCGGCTGTTCGGCAGGCAGATTGTCGTCAACAAAAAACAATTCACCGCGCAGAGCGTAAAAACCGTCGTCGATGATACGGCGGCGCATGTAGCCGCCAAAACCGCGCTCCGCCTTCTCGCGGTCGGTGGCACGGGCGATGAGCATGGAGGTAATGTGTTCCACCCGTGCCGCCGCGGCGTAATAGTCGCGCATGAACTGTTCCACCGCCAGAGCGTCTTCGTTATCCTTATAACCGAGAAACGTGGCGATCTGCTCCTGCTGCTCAAAATGGAGCTGATCGTTCTTGCGCGATGACAGGTAGTGCAGCTCGTTGCGGATGCGCCACAAATAATCCAGTGAAGAATTTATCTCCTCCCGTTCCGGCTCGGTAAGCACCCCTTTGACAATCATGGCGCCGAGGGAACGCGCCTTGTACTTGACCATGGAGATCCACAGCATGGTGTGGATGTCGCGCAGACCGCCCTCCCCCTCCTTGATGTTGGGTTCGAGAATATAAACCGACGAACCGTATTTTTTGCGTCGCTGCTGATGTTCCACCAGTTTGTCGCGGATAAAGGTACGGCTGTTGTTGCGCATGATGGCGGGCAGCACCTGCTGATCAAACTGGGTGAACAGCTGTTTGTCGCCGCAGATAAAACGCGCGTCGAGCAATGCCGTGCAGACGGTAAGATCCTCAGCGGCAGCGCTGTGGCACTGGGTATCGTTGCGCACGCTGTGGCCGACATCCAACCCGAGATCCCACAGCAGATAAAGCACCCGCTGCGATAGTTGCTGGGCAAAATCGCTGCTGGAGTTTTTGACATAGAACATTAAATCAACATCGGAGCGCGGGTTCATCTCGCAGCGACCATAACCGCCGACGGCGATAATGGCGTATGGCTGCGGCGTTGTCACATCCATTAAGGCATAGGCAGTCAGATCGGTAACCAGTGTATCTATGAGCAAGGTGATTTTCTGCACCGTTTCACTGCCGCTGGCGCCATCTCGATGGTGCTGGCGGATAAGTTCGCCGTGGTCATGTACCAGATGCTGTGCCAGACGCAGACACTCAGCACGGTTGTCATCGAAATTACCACCCTGTTTTATCAAACGACGGATAGCGCTGTTATCTACACTGAACA
>JAMOOS010000179.1 GCA_027065245.1 Desulfuromonadaceae bacterium
CATGGATATCGCCAACCAGTGTGGCGCTATTGTCATCGGTACCGGCGATCTCTCTGAACTGGCGCTGGGCTGGTGTACCTACAACGGCGATCACATGTCCATGTACGCCGTCAACTGCGGGGTGCCCAAAACCCTGGTACGTTACCTGGTGCAGTGGTGCGCCGCCAGCAGCAGTTGTTCCGCCACCCGCCGGGTTCTGGAAGATATCTGCGCCACGCCGGTATCGCCGGAACTGCTTCCTCCCGACGCCGCCGGTGAGATCAGTCAGGTAACCGAAGACCATGTCGGCCCATACGAACTGCACGATTTTTTCCTCTATCAGGTGGTGCGCCACCAGTTTGCACCGCGCAAGGTGCTGTTTCTCGCCCGGCAGGCCTTTGGCGAGCGTTATGACAGCGCGGAAATTTGCCGCTGGCTGCGGGTGTTTTACCGCCGCTTCTTCTCGCAGCAGTTCAAGCGCTCCTGTATGCCCGATGGGCCCAAGGTCGGCAGCGTGGCGCTGTCGCCGCGTGGAGACTGGCGCATGCCCAGTGACGCCGTGGCGGCGCTGTGGCTGAGTCAGCTGGATGATCTGGACGGCGCCCATGTCTGAGCCGTCCACCGGCGGGACGCTGTATGTGGTGGCCACCCCCATCGGCAATCTGGGTGACATCACTTTGCGCGCTCTAGAGATCCTCAAGCAGGTGGATCTGGTGGCCGCCGAAGATACCCGCCACAGCCGCAAGTTGTTCAATCATTACGGCATTACCACCAGGATGACCGCCTGCCACGAGCACAACGAAGCGCACAAGGGTGAGTATCTGCTGCAACTGCTGCAATCCGGCAGCGATATCGCCTTGATCAGCGACGCCGGTACGCCCGCCATCAGCGATCCCGGCGAAATGCTGGTGCGCCGCTGCCGCGAAGCCGGTATCCGCGTGGTGGCAGTGCCCGGAGCCAGCGCCTGTATCAGCGCTCTGTCCGTCGCCGGTTTGCCGACGCGGCGGTTTAGTTTTGACGGTTTTCTACCGCCGAAACAAGGCGCGCGGCGGCGGCAGTTGCAGGAATACGCCGCCTGCCCGGTAACAACAGTGTTGTACGAAGCACCCCATCGTCTGGTGCATACCCTTGCCGACATTGTCGAGGTGCTGGGCGGGCAGCGGCAGCTGGCCGTAGCGCGTGAACTCACCAAGGTTCACGAGGAGCTGTTCCGCGGCAGTGCCGCCATGGCGCTGGAGCATTTTGGCGCCACCACCGTGCGCGGCGAAATCGTATTGTTGCTGGCACCTGCGCCCGCGGCGCAGCCACAGGTGGATATGACGGAAGCCCTGCGCGAGTTGTGCGCCACCGGGGAGATGTCCACCAAAGATATCGCTCGCAAGGTAGCTGCCGACTACGCCATCAGTGTCAGTGCCGCCTATCAGGCCTGTTTGCGGGTGCGCGGCGAAAAACAGTAGTGTTTTTGCGCAAGACAGCAGCGGCGCGATTTGTTACCATACGCGTTTTGAACAACTGTCCGGTCGCCGGGTGGGGGAGCGTTGATGGAGCAGGAGCGGACAATCGACGTGGTGCTGGCAGCCTGTAACGGCGAACGCTATATCGCCGAGCAGATTGCTTCGGTTCAGCGCTGCCGCGGATACCGTCGGCGGGTGCGGCGATTTATTGTCGCCGATGATGCTTCCGACGATGCTACCTGCCGTCTGGTGCGGCGGCTGGCGGCGGCTGACGACAAAATAATCCTGCTGGAATACCGGTGTCGCGTCGGTTGCGTGGCCAACTTTTCCCGCGCTGTGGCGGTGTCCACGGCGCCATACGTGATGTTGTGCGATCAGGATGACGTATGGCTGGAGGACAAGATTGAACTGGCTGTGGCGCGGCTGGCGCAGATGGAGCGTTGTCACGGTCGGCTTAAACCGTTGCTGGTGTTTGCTGATATGCAGGTAGTGGATGCGGCTTTGCGGCCGTTGCAGCAGTCGTTTTGGCGCTGTCAGAAGCTGTCGCCGCAGTGGGCGGACTGCTTTGCCCGGCTGCTGGTGCAGAATGTAGCCGCCGGTTGC
>JAMOOS010000180.1 GCA_027065245.1 Desulfuromonadaceae bacterium
AGAACGGCGTGAACGCTCCGGCGTTAAAGGAGTATTGCACCGCCGCCTGTTCCAGATTGCGTTGCAACTGTGGAGCGTGGTCAACCCAGAAATTACGCCAGCGGCGCATATTGTCGCGCTGGGTCTGCGCCGCCGGCAACAGCGCCGCCAGCGACACCAGCCCGGCGGCGTGACGGTGTTGGCGGCAGAGCCGGTAGATGGCGTCATTTACTGTCAACGCCTGCTCAAGGCTGTTGCCACGGGCAAAAATCATGGCACTGGTGCGCATATCGCCCCAAGTGCGTTTAATCAGTTTCTCGGCGGCATGCACGGCGGGCGGCACGGCGCTGAGGCTGTGCATATCGCCGTTAAAACGCACCCGTGGCAGAGCCACGGCACAGACCACCATCACCACCAGCCACAGCAGCAGCGGATAACGTCCGGCATGGGTCGGAGCGTCCGGCTTTTCAGTCGCGCCACCGCCGCCGCACCAGTGCGGCATCACCACCAGCGCCAGCAGCAACGCCAGCGTCAGCGCCACAATGGAAAATACCGCCAGTTGACGCTGTTCCGGCAGCGTTGAGGTGAGCAGCACCGCAAAAGCGGCAATACTGGTGAAGGCACCGTAGCCGAGGGGGACGGCCACTGAGCGCAGCCGCTGCAAACGCTGCGCGCGGGCGCTATAACGCATGGCCAGATAGACATGGATGGTGTAATCGACACTGATGCCGAGCAGCACCGCGCCAAAACCGATGGTAATCCCGGAAACAGCGGGAAAACACAGCGCCACCGCTGCCACGGCGTACCCCAGCACCGAGGCCGGCAATGCAAACACCAGCAGCGCCAGCGGACTGCGCAGCCACAACAGAAAAATCAGCAAAATAGCGATGGTGGCACAACCGAGCACCAGCGTCATATCGTGTTTGATGGTGGTCACGTTGGCCAGAGTATAGCGATGGCCGCACACCACCGTGGCAGTTATTCCTGCCGGTAGAGCTGCGCTGGCGGCGTTCAGCCGCGCCAGAAGGCGGCGGCCACCGTCGATATCACTCACGCCTACGTTAGTGGCGGCGATAATCAGGCGATGGCGGCCATCGGCGCTGACAAACTCGCGCTGCGCGCTGTCGGCATGGCGCATTGGATTAACCGCGCGCAGATGCGCGGCGGCAATCTGCCACAGTTGCAGCGGATCATGGCGCAGTTGCTCCTTGGCCAGCCACTGCTCGCTGCCGTAGAGCATATCGCGCCAGTGGCCCAGCTGGTGGCGGATATTGTCTGCCGCCAGACGCTGCTCCAGCGCGCGCATATCGGCGGTGCTGAACAGCGCCGGTAGCGCCTGCAGCAGGCGCGTACGGAAATCGCCGCTGAACTGCCGCACCGGTGCGTACATGACATTATCGAACAATGGTGGCTGCAGCCGTTCGGCCAATTGCACGGTGGCCTGGCGCAGATGCGCGGCGCTCACACCATCTTCGGCATACAGGTCGATGAGGATTTTGCGGGCGAACGGTGCCCGCTGCAGCCAGGAGAACTGGCGCCGCAGCTCTGAAGCGGCATTATCCGGCAACAGCGCCAGCGCGTCCTCGCGCTGGTCAACGGCGGTAAAACACCAGCAGCCGCCAACAACAAACAGCGCGTATAGCAGCGCCAGCAGGTAACGATGGCGGGCAAAGCAGCGGTACAGCCACGTCAGCATTTAACGCGGTGTGCGCGCCTTGAACAGCGCGGCATCTATGGGCTGATTGATACGGGTAGCGCTGAAGATGATGCGAGTGTAATCGCCATCTTTTTCGTGCACTTCCACCCGCTGTACGTGGGAGTTGTCGGCGGCAAAGACAATCTGCAGCCGTTCTAAAAATCCGTCCTTGCGCCGGGGGCGCAAACTTAAGGCAAGAGGCTGCTCGCAATCTATGCTGATGAGGTAACGCTGTTGCAGCCAGTCGATATCCAACCGCGCCCAGGCAAACAACTGCTCGGCAATAAACGCCATGGCCGGGTCGCTGTCCAGATCAAACGGTTCGCTGCCGGGGATGCGCGCCTGCC
>JAMOOS010000181.1 GCA_027065245.1 Desulfuromonadaceae bacterium
ATTCCGGTGACGATCAAGGTTATACCCGGTTTCAGTTCAACGGTGATTTCGAGCAGTTTTTCTCCCGTGCCATCAGCGCTTTTGTGCGTGGCGAGCTGGTGTTGAGCAGCGATTCCCTGCCCGATCTTAACAAGTACAGTATCGGTGGCATTCGCAGCGTACGCGGCTTTGTCAGCGCGGCGCGGCGCGGCGATCAGGGCTGGATGGGCAGTGTGGAACTGCGCTATCTCCAGCATGTCTCCCACGCCGATCTGCGCTGGAGTTGCTTTGTCGACAGCGGTAAGGTGGATAACAAGGGCACCCTGCTGACCGGCGGCAACGATTCACTTACCTCTGTCGGTATCGGTTTGCACGCCGTAGTGGCCGGAAATTACATTTTTGACGTGCAGTGGGCGCATCCCGTTGATGGCAATGACGCCGGCGATGATTTGACCGCGCCGCTGTGGTTTATTTTTTCCGCTTTATACTAATTCACCAGATGATGGAGTAAACCATGGCTGATAAATATAACGACAACGGTTGGCAGATTACGGTGGTATGGCTTCTGCTTGTTATGCTGGGGGGCGCGGTTGCGGCACAGGCCGCGCCGACAGGTGGCAATGTAACTGCCGGTACAGCTTCAATCTCTGTTTCTGGTGCCACCACCGCAATTTCCCAGAGCAGTACGCGCGCGGTGGTGGAATGGCGCAGTTTTTCCGTTGCTGATAACGAACTGGTGCAGTTCAGTCAACCCGATGCCAGCAGCGTTATTCTGAACCGTGTTACCGGTGCCGATCCCAGCAGTATATTTGGACGGTTACAGGCCAATGGTCAGGTCTTTCTGCTTAACCCGCACGGGGTTCTCTTTGGTGCCACTGCCCGGATTGATGTTCATGGCTTGTTAGCTACTACTGGTGGCATGGATGACGGCGATTTCATGGCTGGTCGTTACGCTTTTGCCGATGCTGGCGTTGGTGGCGCCGCCAGGGTGCTTAATCGAGGTGTGGTGGCGGTGGATGATGGTGGTTATGTGGTGTTGGCCGGTGATTATGTTGCCAACGAAGGTGTTATCCAGGCGCGGTTGGGGCGGGTGGAGCTGGCTAGTGGTAGCCGATTTACTGTGGACATATCCGCCGATCAGCTTATTGGTGTAGCAGTAGATGAGAGAAGCCTAGCCGACTACGCCGGAGTGGAAAATTTTGGTGACATTACTGCGGATGGCGGCAGTGTAATCATGACTGCCCGGGTTGCCGACGAGTTGCTTGCCGGCGCAGTAAATAACCACGGTGTAATTCGGGCGCGTTCGATAGACATAAATGACAAGGGCGAGATTGTTCTACTGGGTGACGGCGCCGCCGTAAGCAACAGTGGCACCATTGATGCTGCCGGCGGCGATGACAGCACCGATGGCGGTAATGTTACCATCAGTTCCACCCGTCACATTGACCTGTCAGATAGCAGCTGGATTGTTGCTGATGGTGTTCATGGTGGCAATATTATGATCCGAAGTGAGCAAGATGGTGCAATAACCGGCAGCCTGCGTGCACGCGGTACCATTTCGGCTGGTGGCGATGGTACGCCTGGTAATGGTGGCTTCGTCGAAACCTCAGCAGCTGATGTTGACCTCAACGGTGTCAAGGTTACCGCCGTTGGTGGGGAATGGTTGATTGATCCTGTTAATCCTGGCGATGGTTTTACTATTGCGCCGACCGGTGGTGATATGACCGGTAATGATTTGTCCATGTCCCTGAATACTAATGATGTTACCATATCGAGTGCCAACGGTAGTGGTAATGATGGTGACATAACCGTTAATGACTATGTACACTACAATACCGAAGTAGCTTTGACTCTTGATGCTACTAATAACATCAACATAAACCATGAAATGGATATAACTGGTTCTGCAGCGCTGGTTTTGCAGTACGGTGGAGAGTATCATATAAACGCTGCCGTAAACTTAGCAAGTACCTGTTCTTTCTCTACGCAACGAGGCAATGACGGTGTTGTAGAGTACACGATTATCACTGCATTAGGT
>JAMOOS010000182.1 GCA_027065245.1 Desulfuromonadaceae bacterium
TGTTTTATGCTGATCGCCGATATGGAAGCACTGGTTGTTGATATCGAACCACGGCGTAACAGCAGGCCACTTTGCCCCGAGTGCGGTAAGCGCTGCACTGTTTACGACCGGCAGCCGCAGCGGTTGTATGAGTATCTGCCGATATTGGTCTTTAAGACTTATTTTCGCTATGCGCCTCGTCGGGTCAAGTGCCCTGAGCATGGTATTAAGGTTGAAGCGGTACCCTGGGCCTATGGTAAAGAACGGACTACCATTTCCTACCAGGTTTTTCTGGCGCGCTGGGCAAAGCGACTGTCCTGGCAAGAGACCGGGGGCAGACAATTCCCAGCCGCTCCTGGTTTTCGTCGAGGATGTTGCGCACATCCTGCAGCATCTCCTCACGGTTGCGCCCCACCCCGGCAAAGCTGAGTTTTATTACCGGGTAGGTAATATCCCAGTCCCACTGGTTGTAAATCGCCAAACCGTCGAACAATTCACGCCGTCCTTCAAACAGCGCCTGCATAGTGGAAACCAGCAGGCTTTTGCCGAAGCGGCGCGGGCGCGAGAGAAAGTAATAGCGTCCGTTATCTACCAGGTCAAAAATCTGCGCGGTTTTGTCGACGTAGAGGTAGTTGTCACCGCGAATATCGGCAAAGGTCTGGATACCGATGGGCAGTTTTTGCAGTTGTGACATAGTTTGTCTCCGCAGACGAGGTGTTTGCTCATCAAGTATGGCTTAAGTGGCAGATATTTTCCACCCTGAGCTGTTTTTTTGTTGCATAGATCATTTTTGCGTGCAAGTCGGCTGGTGATGGCGCCGTTTACTGGAAGTGAAACTGTGTATTTGCACCTTGTGGCTGTTGCGGCGGCGGGAGTACAAAATTTGGTGTCGTGCGATAGACGCGCTTGAATTTATTGATTTAATGATTACTTTTGTCGCTGTGTCACTTAAATATTCTATCAATGGAGAGAAAGCATGGATGCTATCCAGCAACAATTTTCCACCCTTAAACAACGTCTGGAACAGCAGATTATCGGCCAGCCGGTGCTGGTGGAGCGTCTGCTCATCGCTTTACTGGCCGACGGCCACCTGCTGGTGGAGGGCGCGCCGGGGCTGGCTAAAACCCGCGCCATCCGCCAGTTGGGCGAATTTATCGAAGGCAGTTTTCAGCGTATTCAGTTCACTCCCGATCTGCTGCCGGCCGATTTGACCGGCACCGATATCTATCGTGCGGCCCAGGGATGTTTCGAGTTTCAACGCGGGCCGCTGTTTAACAATCTGATTCTGGCTGATGAGATAAACCGGGCGCCGGCCAAGGTGCAGTCGGCGTTGCTGGAAGCCATGGCGGAGCGTCAGATCAGTGTTGGCACCAGTACATACCAGCTCGAAGAGCCGTTTTTGGTCATGGCGACCCAGAATCCCATTGAGCAGGAGGGGACCTATCCGTTGCCGGAAGCGCAACTGGATCGTTTTCTCCTCCATGTGCGCATAGACTATCCCAGTGCTGATGCTGAACGCAGTATCCTCCATCTGGCGCGCGAAGAGGCTGCCGGTTGCAGCGCCGCTACGGCGGCGGTATCGCCAGCGATGGTTATCAGCCGTCAGCAGTTGGCGCAGGCGCGCAGCCAGGTGCTGGATATCTATCTGGCTGACAATCTGGAAAACTATCTGCTGCAGATTATTCTGGCTACCCGTCAGCCGCAGCGGTATGGCGACAATCTGGCCGGGCTGATTCAGTACGGTGCCAGCCCGCGTGCCACCATCGCTCTGGATCGCTGCGCGCGCAGTCGCGCTTGGCTGGCCGGGCGTGATTTTGTTACGCCGGAGGATATCCAGAACCTGGCTTTTGACGTGTTGCGTCACCGGGTGCTGCCCACCTACGAGGCAGAAGCAGAGGGCTACACGGTGGATCATCTGGTTACCGAACTTCTCAACCGTATTCCGGTGCCGTAATGAACACCGCAGTAGAAAAAGATGTCGCTGCCATCGATATCAAAACCCTGGTGGCGCTCAATCG
>JAMOOS010000183.1 GCA_027065245.1 Desulfuromonadaceae bacterium
TAACACTGCCGCGTCTGCGTGAGGTGTTTTGTTGTAGGCCGTCGCGGCAGCGTTCCCTGCGCGGGGCGCGTGAACCCATCCATGGGTGCTTGACTGTCGCCATCCGGGCGACAGACACCCGCTCCGGTAACGCCGCCGCGCCTGCGTGAGGTGTTTTGTTGTAGGCCGTCGCGGCAGCGTTCCCTGCGCGGGACGCATGAACCCGTCCATGGGTGCTTGACTGTCGCCATCCGGGCGACAGACACCCGCTCCGGTAACACTGCCGCGCCTGCGTGAGGTGTTGTGCTGTTGTAGGCCGTCGCGGCAGCGTTCCCTGCGCGGGACGCATGAACCCGTCCATGGGTGCTTGACTGTCGCCATCCGGGCGACAGACACCTGCTCCGGTAATACTGCCGTGTCTGCGTGAGGTGTTGTGCCGGTGCAGTACCATAAGGAGGTTGGTGATGTTCATCCGTTATGAAGAACCGGTTTTCCGGCCGCCGTCGGAAGCGCGTTCCCTTATTTTGCAGGCCACCATCGGTTGCAGCCAAAATCAGTGCCGTTTTTGCGGTATGTACAAGATGAAAAAATATCGTGTGCGCACTCTGGACGAGTTGCGTCGCGATCTCGATACGTTGCCTGTCGGCTGGCTGGAGCAGGTGCAGCGGGTTTTTCTTGCCGATGGCGATGCTCTGGCCTATCCTCAGGCCGGTCTGGTGGCGGTGCTGGAATTACTGCACCAACGTCTGCCGCGGCTGACGCGAATAGCCTGCTATGCCTCGCCACGCAGTCTCGCTGGTAAAAGCGTCGCCGATTTGCAGGCGTTGCGGGCGCTGAAAATGCGCATTTTCTACTTCGGTCTCGAAAGCGGCGACAATCCCACCCTGGCACTGGTTAACAAAGGCTATACGGCAGAGCAGATGCTACAGCAGTGTATGAAAGCCAAAGCGGCGGGGATAAAACTCTCCATCACCGCCATTCTCGGCCTGGCGGGACGAAAGCGCAGCCGTGAGCATGCCGAGGCCACCGGTCGCTGGGTAACCGAGGTGTCACCGGAGTATTTTTCGCTGCTCACCATGTTCAAACGCCACAACGATGCCTATTTTGATATGATAGAGCCCTTAAGCCACGGTGAAATTATTACCGAGGTGCTGCAGGTGTTGCACCATCTTAACCCGCAACGGACAATTCTGCGTTCCAACCATGTATCCAATTTTCTCAACCTGGCCGGCAGCTATCCCAAAGATCGCGACAAGCTCATCACTCAGGTAGAGCAGGTGTTGGCGGTGGCGCGTGGTGATGAGGAATGGTTCAATCAGGTGCCGGATTATCAGGAGGAATACTATTAGGATTAGGAAAAATAATCATCTTCGCGCTGATGACGGATGGCGAGAATAGTAACAGTGGTGTTGTTTTCGATTTCAAACAGCACTACATAGCCGCTGCCAGCGAACGGGATGAGCATTTCACGCAGCAGCGGGTTTTCGGTAACAGCTTTGCGGCAGCTGAAAGGAAAATCGCGCAGCAGATCAGTTCCACGTTCCAAGGCTGCTAGCGCTTTTTCCGCAGTGTTGATATCTCTTTCCAGCAGAAACTGGTACAGCCGGGTGACATCGCGCCGGGCTGAGGCGGTATAGCGCACCCGGAAACTCAAAACTGTTTGTTTTCCATGGCAGCGGTGAGCATGTTACGAAGTTCGGCGTGTACTTCGTCAGCCGGGTAGTATTCCCCGCTGTGGCGCGCCTCTTCTCCGGCGGCCAGACCGCGGGCGATAAAATCCCGTTGTGCTCTGCGTCGTTCTACACTGGCACGCAGAGCTGCCTCGATAAAACTGGAAATGGATTCCCCTTCGAGCAGTACTTCTTCCACTGCCTGGCGCAGTTGCGGTTCGACTCTGAGTGAAGGTATTGTGGCGGTTTTCATGGCTGCCTCCGTGTGTTGCAATTGTAATGCATTGTAGCAGGTGGTGTTGTGCAGGACAATGCATAACTGTTACGCAGACAATTTATGT
>JAMOOS010000184.1 GCA_027065245.1 Desulfuromonadaceae bacterium
GTAACTGCTGTCGGCACCGCCACAGAGGGTCAAGCCGGTAACACGCAATTCCCATGCTTGTCCTTTGGCCGGTGATGCCACCAGGTCACCAACAGCACGCACGGCGGCGCCGGTGGACAATTGCTCAACGGGCAGAGTGGCAGCGCCGCGCTCGACCACCAGTTGCAGCGATGCCAAACAGGAACCATCGTTCAGTTCGATAAAGCAAACTTCTTTGCCAGTGCGCACGGTGCGTACCCAACCGCATACGGTAATCTGGTGCATTTCTTGCTTGGATGTCAGTAGTGTTTGTATTCGTGTCACTGATATTTCCTCCATCAAGGGTGAATAACAGATAAATTTTTCATGTGGTCATCGCTCGATATCGGTGCTAATCTCGACGAGTCAGCGCTTTTTCAGTGTGTTTCAGGAGGTTATCATGTCCAACGTAAAGGATTTGTGTGATTCCGATCCCTTCTCCCATCTTCCAGCGGATATTTTCGCCAAAATCAACGCCGCCGCCGAGCTGAAAACCTTTCCGCCACATTATCACGTTTTCAACCAGAACGACCCCTTTACCGGTTTTCTGTACGTCATTCGGCGCGGTCTGGTGGAGATCACGGTACTAACGCCCAGCGGTGAAGAGATTGTCGTCGATTATCGTCACGAAGGCAACACCTTCGGCTGCACGCCGGTATTCAGCGGCGAGGCCTACACCGGCGGCGCCCGCACGGTAAACGAATGCCAATGCTATCTGATCCCCCGCCAGATCCTGCTCGATACGGTAAAAGAGTATCCGGAATTCAAAACCTTCTTTGACCAGATGGTGCTCAACCGCGTGCGTCGGCTTTACGCCGATATCGTCTCGGAACATGGGCAAAAAGCGCTGAACAAAGTGGAGTCGTATCCGTTTCAGAAACGCTTGTCGGAAATAATGAACACACCGGTGGCTCAGTGCGCGCCGGATACCTCGGTGCGTAAAATCGCCCAGCAGATGGCGCTGAAGCAAATCCGCTCGGTGGTGGTACTTGACGAGGACAAAAACATTCTCGGCCTGGTAACCTGCAAGGATATTATCGCCAAAGTGGTGGCGGTGGAGGGTGCCAATGCCGAAAAGATTACCGCCGCCGACCTTATGCTGCCCAATCCACCCACCCTGCCGCCGGAAACATTCATGTACGAGGCCATGGCCTACATGGTTGGTCATCACCTTAAATACGTCCCCATCGTCGATAACGGCGAGCTGGTGGGCATCATCTCCATGAGCGACCTGATGCGCTACCGCAGCCAGAAGGCGATGATGATGGTGGGCAAGGTGGACGAGGCAGAAACATTTGCCGCTCTGCACAACATCCATTCCACCCTGGTCAAGGTGGCCAACACCTTGCTGTCGGAAACCCGCAGCGCCCCGGAGGTTATGGAAATACTCTCCTATGTGCACCACGCCATCATCAAACGCACCTACAACCTGTGCCTGGAACAGATGATAGAGGAAGGCTACCAGCCCCCTGCCATCCGCTACTGCTTTCTTATTATGGGCAGCGGCGGGCGACGCGAAATGCAGTTGGGTCCCGATCAGGATAACGGCTTTATCTACGAGGACTTCCCCGACGAGATGCAGGAGGAGGTGGACGCTTTTTTCATCCCCTTTGCCGAAAAACTGGTGCACACCCTGGCCGAGGTCGGTTATCCGCTGTGCGAAGGCAACGTGATGGTCAGCAACGAGGTGTGGCGTGGTCGTCTGCAGGATTGGGAGAAACGGGTACAGGACTGGGCCACCAACCCGGAGCCATTCAAGGTACGTTACTCGTCGATATTCTTCGATTTCACGCCGCTGGTGGGCGACTCCTCCCTGGCGCATGAACTGCAAAATTGTGTATTTCGCGCCGTGCGCGAGCATCCAAGTTTCCTCTACAACGTGATGCAGCTCAATCTCAACCACAAGGTGCCCATCAGCCTGTGGGGTAATTTTGTCACCGAAAAAAGCGGTGAACACAAAGGGATGCTGTCGTTGAAAAAGGGCGGGCTCATCTACATTGTCGATTGCCTGCGCATGTTTACCTTAGAGCAGGAGATTCGCGCTCTGACTACCCTGGATCGGCTCAACAAACTGACGGAGAAAAATATCTTCTCCATCGAAACTGCCGAGCATATCCGCGTAGCCTTTGAGGCGCTGACGTTCTTCCGCCTGCGTAACGAAATTGCGCTGAAACAGAAAAACCTGCCGCCGAGCAGTTATATCAACCCGGATGATTTGACCAAAACCGAGCAGGATCTGCTGATAAGCGCCTTCCAGGCAGTGAGCAAGCTGCAAAGTGCCACCCGCAGCCATTTTGGTAAAGGACTGTCTTAGACGATGCTCAAGCGGTTGAGAACCCGCTGGAAAAGACATGATACCCTGCGTGCGCTGGACGTGGCGCAATGCGATACATTTTTTTTCTACGGCAGCCTGATGGAGCGCTTTCGCAATTTCAACCGTTTTGTGAAAAAGCGGGTGGTATCCATCGAAATCGGCTACTGCCGCGGTTACCTGTACAACCTGCCCATGGGTTTTCCCGGCCTGATTGTACCGGACGACCCATGCCCAACCCTGGTGGCCGGCGAAATCATGCGGTTCGACAAGCCGATGCGGATGATGAAAATCCTCGACCGCCTGGAACACTACATCCCCGGCAATGAAAAACGCAGCATCTATCTGCGTCGGCGCATGCCGGTTTTCACTGCCGCCGCCGGTGACGATGACACACCGTTACGCACTGTAGAGGCGTGGATATATGTCTACCCGGAGCGCCACCTCAGCTACGAACACCAGCGCGAACTGCGCATCGAATGCGGTCAGTGGAAAGCCTTTGACGGTCCGGTGGTAAACAGCCGCCAACTGGATGCCATCTTTGCCGGTCAGCAGCAGTGCGGCAACGTACTGGTGCACCCGGCGCTGCAACGTCAGAAAGAGATGAGCAAGGCCGCCAGTGCCTACCCGTGCAGCAGATTCTGCCGCAACAGCGCCAACTGCCAGTGGATTAACAACGACGCAGACAGTTAAAAGCGCAATCAATGCTCAAGACGTTGATTCTGCTCATCCAGCCACTGTTTGAGACGCTCCAGCGCCTGCCGCACGACATTTTCATCCAGTGCCATACCAGATAAAGCGGCATCAATTTTGGCGACAAAGGCGCTAATCGCCTGTTCAGCCACTGGCCGCGGGGAAAAGGCCCACTTGCACAACATCTCCAGAGGTTCCAGGCGATTGCGGCTGAAATCACTTACGCGGGCAAAGGCGACAAGGGTCAGCAACAGACACAGCCAGTCGGCATGGCAGCGTGTGGCACTGAGGCGCAAAAAGGCAAACTCGGTCACTCGGTGGCTCAGGTGGTCGAAAAACGATTCGTGGTCACGCTGGCGCACCACTTTTATTAACTCACCATGGGCAAAACGAAACTCACGCAGACAACCGTCATCGTCGCGACGAATATCTCCACCTAACAGCAACAGGCACAGATAATCTTCCAGCGTCGGCACACTAACCTGCTGCGCCTGATCACTTTCGATGTTGACATGCAGGCTGTGGGGAGCCACCTGGCGGTTGAAACGCACTGCCAGTTGAATATATCGCGCCAGGAAACCGGCGTCGCGCGTAAGTGGCAGAGAATAACGACGCGGATAATCGATGCGCACCAGGTTGTATTCAAAAAATCCGCCGATCCACGGCAGCGGCAGATAACGGCGCAGGCGAACATGATGATCAAGATAACCGCCCAGGCGCCAGCTGACATCTTCAATGAAAAAATGGTGAAAATAGATAAAGTTGTGAAACAGCGGATCGGCGCGATGGCGGCCGAAGCTGCGTTTGAACACCGCCTTGAAACCCAGGTTGCTAAATTCCAGCTCCGCCCCCAAAGGCGGACCGCAGCCGCAACGCCACGCATTGCTACGCCGGGCACAGGCATACAATTGATCGTCATCCACCAGGCAACTGGTTATGTGATAGGCGCGCAGACAGTACAGGGAGAGATGGCGACTACCTTCGGCCAGCACCTGCTCGATCTGCTCGGCAATCATGACATCGAGGGGAACGCGGTGTTCGTCCAGCCACTCCAGTGCCGCGAGAATAAGGGGAGCGTCGGGATAACAGCCGGGCTCGGCCGGCAACAGTTTACCATGACGTTTGCGCAACAGCTGCACCAGAAAACCCAGCACATAGTGGCGGAAAATCAATTCCAGATAGGCCGGTAGCAGCTCCCGCCGCGCCCAGGTGCGCCGCGGAATAGCGAAGTAGCGTTCCTGACGCTGCAGAGCGGAACGGATATTGCCCCGAAACGACGAACGCCGCCGGGCATGCCGATACTGACGAAAGAACTGGTAGCGCCGCCGATAGGTTACGCCGACAAACTCCCGCACCACCATAATACGCTCCACCGCCGTGAGCGATGCGTAACAATCCCGATAAAACGGCAGCTCGGCATAGCGTGAAAAAAATGTTCCCACGGCAGCACCTCCATTGCGGTTACCTTCACGATCCGGCTTGCAGGTACACCTCCTCGTACGGCTGGATAACGACAAAACCGTCACCAGCAAATTCCATCTGGATTGACTCGCCACTGCCGCGGCCAAAGAAGGTTTTAAGGGAGATATCGGTCTTGAATTCCGGCGTCAGGCTGCCGGACCACGCTACCGTGGCATTGGGATCGGTGGTTACCGGGTTACCGGGTTTGACAATCAGGGTGACAGGATCGTAGTGGGTGGTAATAGCCACCATGCCGCTGCCTTCCAGCTTGACATTGAACAGTCCACCGGCCAGCACAGCGGTAACCTTACGCATCAGGCGGATGTCCCAGTTTATCTGCGGCTCAAAAGCCAGAATATCGTTGCCGTTGACATAGATAGCTTCATTATCCAGGCGGAGGATGGTCACCTTCTTGCCGTTATCGGCCAGGTATACCGTGCCCTGCCCTGCAGCCCGGGTCAGCTTGGTCCCCTCCCCGGTAACACTGCGCTTGAGCAACTTGCCCACACCGTGCTCCAGAATGCCTTCACGGGTAAACTTCACCGTACCGCAATAGGCCACCATGGCGCCGGTCTTGATCCACACATTGCCGTCGAGATTGACCTCGAGCATGCGGTCACGCTCCAGTTCAAACAGCCCCTCGCCCCGGTCCTGCTGGCCGGTGGCAGCGATAAAATCGTTCAGTGAATATCTTGCCATGCTGGTCTCCTTTTGTGGATTGGGTTAAATCTTTTGACGGTTATATCCCCTCCATCTGCATGGCGATCTCTTTGAGCAGATCGCGATTTATCTGGTTTTCCGGTGTTTTGGGCAGATATTTGGTAAAGCGGATACGATCGGGCAGGTTGAGCTCGCCGATCTCTTCGATAATATGCTCGCGTATTTCGCGCAGGGTTTTGGCGCGATAGCTCTCGTCGCGATGCTCCTGCAACACGCAGAATGTCACCAGCATAAAACCGTGCGCCGGATGATCGACTACGATGGCGGCACACTCGCGCACCCGGTGCATTTTAAGTACGGTCTCCTCAATTTCATCGAGAGAACGACGACCGGCACCGACACTTACAATATCGTCCAGCCGCCCGGTGAGCCGCAGATTTCCCTGTTCGTCGTAGTAGGCACCATCGCCGGTAGTAAAAAATGTGCCGCGTTTGAATTTACGCCAGAAGGTCTGAGCATAGCCGACATCATCCTTGTACAAGCTGTGCAGCATCGACGGCAATGGCCGTGCCAGCACCAGACGACCCGGCTCTCCTCCGGCAGATACTTCGACACCGTCGCTGTCAACAACACGTGCATCAACCCCGGGCAGCGGCCGCATCATGGTATCGTCCTCAAAACCTTCCACTCCCGGCACTCCGGCTATCAGGCAACCACCGGTCTCCGTCTGTCCCCATATCTGCGTGATGGGCAAGTCGCGCTTGTTGGTTAAATCGTACTGTACCCAGTCGTATAAATCCTCTTTGAGATGGCTACCGCCCACCCCCACCAGACGCAACGAATTACTGGAGCGGTTCATGTAGCGCTTGGTACTCTTGGCGCGCATAACACTGCGCAGCAACATCGGGTTGGTATATAGCACCGTGATATGAAACTGATCCAGATAATCGAAAAAACAACGAGTGTTCTCGTACGAGATGGTACCCTCGTACAAAAACAGGGTGGCTCCCAGCGCCAGCGGCCCGTACACGCAGTAGGTGTGGCCGTTGATCCAGGCCAGATCAGAGGTATTCCAAAACACGTCGGTGTCATCCATATCAAACAACACCTCGGTGGTAAACTGCGCCCACATCAGGTAGCCGGCAGTGTTATGCATGATGGCCCGCGGCACTTTTGATTTAGTAGAGGTATACAGCATAAACAGCGAATCGTCGGCATTGCGCAGCCAGTCCACCACCGCCTCGCCGGCAAACTTCGGATCGGTTATCAGGTCGCGATACCAGATATCCCGTTGCGGCCGCATAGCCACCTGAATGCCGGTACGTTCCACCACTATGCAATGCTTTATTTCATAGTCGATTCGCTCCAGTGCTTCGTTAACTACCTCTTTAAGTGCCCGACTACGCATGGGTGCGCCATCACAGGTGACAATATACTTTGCCCGGCAGTGGCGTAAACGTTGCGCCAACGCCTCCGCCGAATAGGCCATGTGGTAGGCCACATGCACCGCGCCGATACTGGCACAGGCCAACATGGCCACCACCGCCTCGGGGATATCGGGCATAAACAGCAACACCATATCGCCCTTTTCCACCCCCAGGTTTACTAAACTGTTGATGAAACAACGCACTTCATAGGCCAGAGTCTGGTAAGTATAGACACGTACCCCATGATCTACACCACGCCATATAAGCGCTGCTTTATTACAATGATTGCTGTCTACATGTTTCCCAAGAAGGTTGTGGTAGACATTCAGCTTCCCCCCCCCATACCAGCGATAGTATGGCGGTGCCATATCATCCATAACCTTGCGATACGGCTCTTCCCAGTCGATATAGCGCCGCCCAAGTTGATCAAACAATTCCCCGACAGGCATCTGCTTAAACGAATCGTATTCTGCGGCACTTATACGCCGCCGCTCATAGCTTATTTTTGGATGTTCCATCATAAATTATCCTTACGCGAAAGTCCCTTCTGCGCCAGAAACATATCGCCCACGGTGCGATACACCGGCGTCAGCTCGTGCAGAATGCGCAGAAAAATTTTGGCGGTAGCTATGGCATCCCCTAGGGCACGATGACGGGCATTGCAATCCACAGAATATACATTCATCAGGTCATCCAGTTCGGTACTGGTGTTGTTATCCACCACCAGCTTGTGCAGCAACATGGTATCCAGCCACGGCGTGCCTTCTATGCTGCAGTCGTAATATTCACGCACATGGCGATCTATCATTCTGATATCAAAATTGATGTGGTGCCCGGTGATGATACTGTCACCGATAAAATTGAGGAACTCCGGCAGAACCTCGCCGATGGTCGGTTTGTCCACCAGCATCTCATCGCGCAGGCCATGCCACTGTATAGATTCTTCCGGCACCGGAAACGGCGGCTTTATGTAACTTTCATACACCTTGGTAATGCGCCCTTTTTTTATTTTTACCGCCGCCGCGTTTATAATGACATCGCGCTCAAGATCAAGGCCGGTAGTCTCCAGATCAACCACGCAATAAGAGGCCTCGGCAACAGGGTCGGCCAAATGCGCATGTGATGCTATACGCGTGCACATCTGCGCCACAAAGGCGCGCAGTGGATCAGCGCAATGCTCCTTTTTCGCCGTTACCGTAGTTATACTTTTAAAAATTGATTTCCACATAACCTCACCACAATGCCCTACATCTTGCCACTAAACAACAAAAATGACTAGAGTTTCCCGCAGCTAAAGTTTATACTTACCAGCATCTTTCAACTGGAGCAATTAACTACCATGAATTTTAAACCGATTTTTATTCTTCTCATTATCGTATCCCTTATCCTGCAGCTGAAAAACTGCGATTACGGCGCCGAACACCAGGACGTGCCGGAAAAATACAAAAAAGCTCACCTTACTGCTGTAAGTGCCCAGAATTTGCTAAAGAAAAAGAAATACGCCGAAGCGCTCAAATACTACGATGCGGCTCGGCGCGAACTGGAGCATCCCAAAGTTCGTGGCGACAAAGGCGATGATCTCTACATCAACTACGGCTTTGTCATGAACGATATCGGCGTTATCCACCTGAGCTGGGCTTTGTACGGTAAAGATGAAGAAAAATGCCCTGACCATATAGATATAGCCAAAATCGATCGCAAAGAACTGGCGCTGGCAACTTCGGCATTGGAAAAGGCGGTGGCGTTCTACAAGCGCTGGTACAAGCATAACCCCAAGGAATATGAGCGCTACTCCAAGGCATTGACAGAAACCTATGCCAATCTTGGCGTGGCCTACAAGTATGCCGAGCGCAAAAAAGATGCCATAGAGATGTTTCGCCTGGCGCTGCTGCTCAAACCCGATAACGGCAACGCCGAGCGTTCTCTTAAAATGCTCGACATAAGTCCCGCCCCCTTTATCGAGGCCGGAAAAAAGGAGCTGGAAAAACACTAGGAGGATACAGTCATGGCTGAATGGTACCTGAGTTGTGATGGCCAGCAGGAAGGCCCCATGGATGACGCCCGGGCACAACAGTTTGCCCGCGCCCACCCAACGGCACTGGCGTGGCGCAATGGATTTACCACCTGGCTGCCGGTTCAGCAGATAGACGAATTGTCTACATCAGCACCTCCGCTACCGCCACCACAACCACCCGCAGCGGGTAGAACCGGCCGCGCCGACGAGATAGATTTCAAAATATACGGCTCCGAGATGCAATTTGTCGAGGTAGAGCTGGATCCCGGTGAAAGTGCGGTAGCAGAGGCCGGAGCCATGATGTACAAAGACAGTTGCATCATTATGGAAACAGTCTTTGGCGACGGTTCCGAAGCCAGCAATGGCGGCGGTTTTATGGGTAAGCTGCTCGGCGCTGGCAAACGTCTTATAACTGGTGAAAGCCTGTTCACTACCGTATTTACCCACGATGGGCACGGCAAGGCCCACGTGGCCTTTGGCGCCCCCTATCCCGGCAACATAATTCCCATCGCTCTGGCCAACATCGGCGGCAGCATTATTTGCCAGAAAGACGCGTTTTTGTGTGCCGCCCGCGGCGTATCAATAGGAATCCACTTTCAGCGCAAAATCCTTACCGGACTGTTCGGCGGCGAAGGCTTCATCATGCAGAAGCTGGAAGGAGATGGCATGGCGTTTCTCCATGCCGGTGGCTCGATTATAGAACGCCAGCTAAATCCAGGCGAGGAGTTGCATGTGGATACCGGCTGTATCGTAGCTTATGAGCCTCGCGTGGATTTCGATATTCAACAAGCCGGTGGCATCAAAACCTCCCTGTTCGGCGGCGAAGGGCTGTTTTTTGCCCGATTGCGTGGCCCCGGCAAAATCTGGCTGCAATCGCTGCCGTTCTCCCGCCTGGCCGGGCGCATGCTGCAAGCAGCACCGCAACAGGGCGGCAGCGTCGGCGAGGGGTCCGTCCTCGGCACACTGGGCAACCTGCTCGACGGCGACAACTAACAACAAACTCATCTGTAGCCGATCCGTGCCAGATGCGCATCTGGCACGGATCCTTCCAGTTCTGCTGCAAGCACAACGTTGCGGCTTTTAACAGCCTGTTAAACCAAAGGATTATTTATGCAGCCACTCAATACCGCCTACGACCCAAAATCGATGTTCATGACCAGCTTCGGCCTGTGGAAACAGCAACTAGGCAAACTGATCATCCTGACGCTGCTGTTACTGGTATTATGCTGGATTCCTCTGGTCAACCTAGTGCTTGGCGCCGGATACAGCCGCTGCATCTTGCGCCTGTGCCGCGGTGAAAATTTTGAGGTCGGTGATCTGTTCCGCGCCTGGGACTGCTTTGTACCGTTGCTGATGTTCGCAATAATTCTGGTATTGGCCAGTCTGCTGCTAAGCATCATTCCTGTGGTGGGCATTCCCATCGCCTCGGTACTTACCGCCATCACCATTCCCGGTTTTATTGCCGTGACAGAACATCGCCTCGGTGCCATTGACGGTTTCAAGTGGAGTTTCACTACTCTGCTTGAGGATCCCGTCGGCTGGCTGATTGCCCTGGTATTTGCCAGTGTCCTGTCCAGTCTTGGCGCTCTGTTCTTCGGCCTCGGCGCTCTGTTCACCATGCCATTGGCAGCTATCATTTACACCAATCAGTACCTTAAACATCAGCCGCCATTTTCCATCGACTGAGCAGCTCCCCATACACACTTGACAGTAACGCCCGCCGCTGCCAATGCACCTGCGGGCGTTGCTGTATTTGCTATCAGCATAAAGACTGGTAGGAGCCTGTCTGACTTTACGCTTCGAAGCAAAAATTAGCTGGTCGAAGACAAACGGTTTTGCAGCCGATTCAGGGAAAGTACAACAGGGGACCAGGCTTGTAACCACAGGAGCATAGTGACCTACATCCGCTGATCAACTGCTCAGCAAAAGTCTGCTTGCAAGCACGCAACACTTCACGA
>JAMOOS010000185.1 GCA_027065245.1 Desulfuromonadaceae bacterium
CAGCGCCTGCTGTTTCCCATCGAGGATGATGGCGGCAACGTGGTGGCGTTTGGGGGGCGGGTACTTGACGACAGCCTGCCCAAGTACATAAATTCACCCGAGTCGCCCCTGTATCAGAAAAGTCGGGTGTTGTACGGGCTGCATCAGGCCAAAACCGCCATGCGCCAGCGGCGCAGCGTGGTGGTGGTTGAGGGTTATTTCGATCATCTGGCGCTGGTACAGGCGGGGGTGGAAAACGTGGTGGCCACCTGTGGCACCGCTCTTACCGGTGAACACGCGCGTATTCTGACGCGTTATGTGGAGACAGTTGTTCTGCTGTTTGATCAGGACAACGCCGGGCAGAAGGCCTGTTTTCGCGCCATGCCGGCATTACTGGCTGCCGGATTGCAGGTAAATACTCTGGCGTTGCCGCCAGGTGACGATCCCGACAGCTGCGTACAGCGCGAAGGGGCGCAGGCGTTCAGCGCCCGGCTGGATAACGCGGTGGCGGCGGTGGATTACCACATGCAGACGGTTCTTGCCGCCGCTGGCGAGAACGTCGCCGCCCGGGCCCGAGCCATCGAAGCGGTGTTGGAGATGATACGGGCGGTAAAAAACGAGATTGAGCGCGATCTATATCTGGATAATCTGGCCCAGGCCAGCGGCCTGACGCGCGAAGCGTTGCAGCGTCAGCTCAAGCGTGAGCCGACAACGGCACCGCCGTTGCAGCGGCGGCCGCAGGCACCGGCGGCAGTGGCGGCGGCCAGCCGGGCCGAAATCATGCTGCTGGGGTTGATGTTTGCCAGCGCCACAGCCTGTGAGCAGGCGGCTGAAGATGGCTGGGAGAGTTTTTTTGTTGTCGACGATTGTCGTTTTATCGCCGGGCTTATAGCCGCAGCCTGGCAGCGCCAGCAGCAACCGGGGCACTGGCTGCTGGACCAATGTGATACGGCAGAAAGACAAAGTCTGCTCACTAAAGTCATGCTGGCGGGCAGTCAGCTTGACAGCGAAAATATGGAACAGATTTTTGCCGACTGTCGGCTGGCGGTGGAACGGGGACGGTTAAAACAGCGTCTGGCACAGCTGCATACGCAAATGCGTGAGGCCGAACAACAGGGAGATTCGGACCGTTATACAGTGTGCCTGCAGGAGATAACCACTCTGAACCGGCAGCTGAAAAGTCGCAAATAGCACCACTCGCAATGTTATGGCCCACCAGGGTTGTCAACGGGAGAGACATTTATGGCCAAAAAAAGTAAGGAAGAAGAGTTTCAACAGCTGATTGAATCGGGCAAGGAGAAGGGCTTTCTCACTTTTGACGAAGTGAACGACGCTTTGCCTGAGGATATGGTGTCCAGTAAGCAGCTTGACGATGTGTTGAATATGTTTGGCGATCTCGATATCGAGATCGTCGAATGTGAGGCCAAGAGGACCGAGCCGGAAGCGGAAAAAACCGCCAGCGAACAACCGGCGCATAAAGAGGAGCCGCAGAGTTTTGAGGCTGGTGTCATAGGTCGTACCAGCGATCCGGTGCGCATGTATCTGCGCGAAATGGGGCAGGTGGCGCTGCTGACCCGCGAGGGCGAGGTGGAGATAGCCAAGCGGATTGAAGAGGGAGAAGGTGCCATTACCCAGGTGGTGTTGCGCACTCCCATTGCTATTGATGAAATTATTTCGCTGGGCGAGCAGTTGAGCAGCGGCGATATCGGTATTCACGATATTACCAGGGATTACGATGAGGAAGAGGGTGCAGAGGCGGAAGATCATCAGTACCGGCGTGTGTTGGGTCTGATCGGTGAGATAAAAGAAAAAAACGCCGAGCTGGTTGAGCAACGCAGCAAATGCATCAGTGGCAACGCTGCCAGCAAGGCGGCGGCAGCAGCGCGGGTAGCTGAGTTGCGCAATGAAATATGTGAACTGATGCGTAAGTTGCGCCTGAAAGAGCAGACTCTGTCTAAAATTGCCGTGCGGCTCAAAGAATTGACGGAACAGGTTAAAAAGGGCTTGAGCGAGGTAGCCGCCTGCGAAAAGGAAGCTGGTTGTTCACATAAGAAATTCCGCAGTTATATGCGCCGTTTTCACAAAAGTGACGAGGAAGCGGCGACGGTGGCAGAAGAACTGGGTAAAAGTGCCGAAGAGCTGCTGACGCTGGAAAAGCGCTTTAAGAGCGCCCAGCGCAAGTTCAAACGCGCCGAAGAGGAGACCGGCTACACTCCCGATGAGCTTATGGAAGCACTCAAAGAGGTGCAGCGCGGCGAATGGCGCGCCAAGCAGGCCAAAACCGAACTGGTAGAGGCAAACCTGCGTCTGGTGGTGTCCATAGCAAAAAAATACACCAATCGCGGCCTGCAATTCCTCGATCTGATTCAGGAGGGCAATATCGGCCTGATGAAGGCGGTGGACAAATTTGAATACCAGCGCGGCTATAAATTTTCCACCTATGCCACCTGGTGGATTCGTCAGGCCATTACCCGCGCCATTGCCGACCAGGCGCGTACCATTCGCATTCCGGTACACATGATTGAAACCATCAACAAACTTATTCGCACCAGTCGCCAACTGGTGCAGGAGCTGGGACGCGAGCCGACACCGGAAGAGATTGCCGAGCGGATGGATCTGCCGCTGGAGAAGGTGCGCCGGGTGCTCAAGATAGCCAAGGAACCCATCAGTCTGGAAACACCCATCGGCGAGGAGGAGGATTCCTCACTGGGAGATTTTATCGAGGATAAGGGTGCGGTGTCGCCGCTGGAGGCGGTGATAAAAAGCAATCTGTCAGAGCAGACTGCCGAAGTGCTCTCTACCCTGAGCGAGCGTGAAGAGAAGGTGCTGCGTATGCGTTTTGGTATCGGGGAGAAATCTGACCATACCCTGGAAGAGGTAGGGCAGGATTTCAACGTAACCCGTGAGCGCATCCGCCAGATAGAGGCCAAGGCGCTGCGCAAACTGCGCCATCCCAGCCGCGCCAAGCGGCTAAAGAGCTTTGTCGACGTACCCTGATTAGCAAAGCCCCGGCAGTGTAGATACCTGCCGGGGCTTTTGTTATCTGATCAGGCGCATTCGGCCACACCGATGCCGTTGCCGTACTGTTGGCGCAGACGGTGAATCATCTCGTCTTTGCTGATATCGGGATAGAGGCGGTTCCACACCGTGTCGGGGATACGGGAAAAATCTACCAATTGTTGGCGGTGCTTCGGTACTTCTTCTACCAGGTATTTCACCAGATCATCATATTTGCGTGTTACGGCAATAGTAAGAACGTAGTCGTTGTTTTCGCTGATGTTGAACGGTTCCGGATATTCCTCCACCAGAAACTTGATTAGATCGATAAAATCGTGATTAGCGGCCAGTTGCAGGACATGACCATCCTCCGGTCTCATCCGTTGCGGACATACCAGCAGCAGGTAGCGCAGCACGTCGATCTGATTATGAATGGCGGCGATGGTCATCACCTTGGTACAGTTGGAAAACTTGTGCAGCTCTTCGCCGTAGTTCTCTATCAGCAGACGCAGTACCTCGACATGACCGTGCATGGCGACAATCTCATGCGGATGCCAGCCATCCAGCGTTTGGCTGAGCATGGGCAACAGTTTGCCCTCTTTGTGTCGTTGCTGGAACCAGTCGGGATCTCCGAGAATTGAAGCGCTGATGATGGCAGTGTCGGAAATCAGTGGATGTAGCATGGTCAACCTCCCGTGATAGATGGGTAATACCTTGTGGGTCGGCAAGACTGCTGGATGGCGCTGTGCCGCCTGCATTTGTTTGACAACTCATTTATGTTTTGCTTAATAAGCAAATTGTGTGCCGGTTGGCGCCAATTGATGTTTTGCTGGTGCTGGCGGTGGTAACTTGACGGCGCTGATGGTTATGTGCGCCTGCCGGGCGGCATGCAGCGGGCCGATGCCGGTGGTAACGATGGCGCCACTGTTGGGAGGCAGATGTTGCGGACCGCGCAGCTTCACCCGGTGGCGGCCACCGCCATTGTCGGTGAATTCAACGGCGATAACTACGTTATTTACCGCAGCGTGGGCGTGGTTGCGGATTTTGGCGACCAGATAGCCGTGGCGATCCAGCGCGGGCTGACACCTGATATAGCGCTGGGGGTTGTCACTGAGATCGAGCCGTTCGTAAGCTGTGCGTGCAGCCTTGCCCGCCGGTGAGGGTGATTTCAGCGCTTGGGCAAAAAAATCTTTGGCGCGGCGGCGCTGGCCGCGGTTAAGCGCCAGTTGTCCCAGAGCGGTGTAAGCCGGAGCGGTGGGCAGCAGGGCGATGCTGCGTTGCAGGTCATCCTGCGCCAGAGTGTCGCGGTGCAGATGCATCCGGCTCAGGCCGCGTTGCAGATAGTAGTGGAAATAAGCGGGATTGCGGGCGATGGCGCGGTTGTAGTTGATAATGGCGTCGTTCCAGCGCTGCTGTTCAAAGCGGATATCGCCGCGCAGAGAGTGGAATAGCGCCTCACGCGGTTCCAGCCGCAGTGCCTGCCTGGCCAGAGACAGGGCCTGGTCAAGTTGTTTGTCCTTGAGAGACTTGCGGGCGTCGTCGTACAACTTGTATGCTTGGCGGTCTTTGAACAGGGTTGCCAGGCGGTGATGGTAGCGCTGGCGGTAACGTTGGCCGCCGCCGGGCAGGCTGGCGGCGGTGCGGAGGTTGGCGTCTATCCGCTCCTGCGAGGGTGGATGGCTGGCAAACAGACCGGAGAGCCAGTCGTTACGCCTTTTTTGTGCCAGTTTAAGGAATGTTCGTTGCAGTTCCACTGCGGCGGCAGGGTCGTAACCGGCGCGGGCCATATAGATCATGCCGTAGTGATCTGCTTCCAGCTCTGCCTCGCGGCTGTAGCTCTGGCCGATCAGGGCCGAAACCAACCCGGCACCGCCCACCGCCAGCGACGAGTAACGGCTGTTGCGCGAGGCGACGGCGGAGGCGGCCATCAAACCCTGCAACAGCATTCCTCTTTCCACCCTCTTGGCGCCGTGGCGGGCGGCAGCGTGAACAATCTCGTGTCCCAGTACCGCTGCCAGTTGTGCTTCATCGTCCAGTTCGACCAGCAGGCCGCGATTGATGGCTATTTTGCCGCCCGGCAACGCCCAGGCGTTGGGGGTGGAATCATTTACCACGGCAAATTCCCACGGCAGGTCGCGCCGATCGCTTACTGCCGCCAGGCGCTGACCAACTTCACGCACATAAGCGGTTATTGTCGGATCCACCGTGTAGTCGCCGCCCTGGCTTTGGCGACCGGGCAGATATTGTTTGGCGCCGATATTGATCTCCTGCGCTTTTGATACCAGTACCAGCTCGTTTTTTCCGGTTACCGGGTTGACGGCACAACCACTGGTAAATGCGGTTACTATCAGCAGTAGTGTAAACAGATATTTCAATCTCATGCCGGGTATTAAACTCGTGTGCAACTGGTTAAACAACGGTCAAACTGTGCCATAACCGTTGCAGCGAGGCAAGATATCAATTTTGCCCGCACCGGTGATTATGTTACAATAAGTGCCAGCAGGCACGATAAAGTTGAACGCTATTCGATAACAGGCGGCAAATCGCAAATTATGGGAGGACGACTATATGACCAATCTCTGGGATGAACGGAAGAAAGCGCTGGAAGAGGATTATTTTCGCAAGGAGAATAAGAAAAAGCTGGAAAATCTTAAAGAAAATATTGTCGATTGCGAGGTTAAAACCATCTGCAAAGATCGTTGCCCCAAGTGCGGGGCCCATATTGTGCCGATGACTTTTCAGGGGGTGCCGCTGGATCGCTGTGAGGATTGCGGCGGCGTTTGGCTGGGCCCCAACGATTTGATAGCGTTGTCGCAGCGTGACGCGCCCACGTGGTTTGACAAGTGGTTCAAGGCCGAAGAGCTGGAACGGCTTGAACAAAACAAGTAATCGGGCGGCTCCGGGGGATGCTGATGTAACTCTGGAGCCGCTTTATTTGGTGATGAGGGCGGATTTTGTAGCCGGTAACCCCTTGCATTCTTGTGGTGCCGGGTATATATTCCACCGCGGTGAATTTCTCCGCCCCGGCGTGTAGCCGCAATTCTGCGACAAATGGCGTGAATCCACGCCGTCGACGGAAATTTCCTCCAACTATTTCCTTACTACATAATTATTTTTAGTACCGTTACGTCTTGCCGGGAGAGTGGCAAAATGGCTATGGCTTGTATTGTCGGTGCGGCGCTGCTGTTGCTGGTTTCCGGAACGCCGGGGCTGGTGTTTTCGCGCCGTTCCAACTATTCGGAACGGATCAGTGTGGCGCTGGTAGCGCTGGCGGCGCTGTATGGTGTCGGTGGTTGCGTCAGCCTGTTGCTGGGCGGCCAGGCGCAACAACTGGTTGTTGCCGGGTATCTTCCCATCGGCGCGCTGGTGTTGCGGGCCGACGCTGTGGCAGTGGTGTTTCTGCTGCCGATATTTGTTATTTCATTGTGTGGTGCGCTGTATGGTCTGCGTTACTGGCCGCAGCGGCAGCAGCCGCGCAACGGACGCAAGTTGCGTTTGTGCTACGGTATCCTCGCCGGTAGTATGGCGCTGGTGGTGCTGGCCGCCGACGCGGTGCTGTTTATCGTGGTGTGGGAGATGATGGCGGTGGCGGGCTATTTTCTTATCACCACCGAGGACGACAAGGCGGCGGTGCGACAGGCCGGTTACGTCTACATTGTCGCTACCCATCTGGGTACGGCAGCGTTGTTGGTGATGTTTATTCTGCTGGAACAAATGGGTGGTTCGCTTGTTTTCCCGGCCATGCACAGTTTGGTGGCTACACCGCTGGCAGGAGTGGTATTTGTGCTGGCGCTTTTCGGCTTTGGTTCCAAGGCTGGCTTGATGCCGCTGCATCTGTGGCTGCCCGGCGGTCACGGCAGCGCTCCGGCACATGTCTCCGCTATCCTTTCCGGCGTGATGATTAAAACCGGCATCTACGGCCTGGTGCGGGTGAGCGGTTTTTTTGTCGCGCCGCCGCCGTGGTGGGGCTGGTTGCTGCTGGTGATGGGGGTGGTTTCCGCGGTGATGGGGGTGGTTTTCGCCATCGCTCAGCACGATATCAAACGTCTGCTCGCCTATCACAGCGTGGAAAATATCGGCATCATCGCCATGGGGCTGGGGCTGGCGTTGCTGGGGCGCAGCTATCATCTGCCGGTGCTGGCGGCTCTGGGTCTGGCGGGGGCGCTGTTGCATGTCGTCAATCACTCGCTGTTCAAATCGCTGCTGTTCTACTGCGCCGGGGCGGTGATTCACGCCACCGGTACTCAGGAGATCGATCGTTACGGCGGCCTTATCAAAACCATGCCGAAAACGGCGCTGCTGTTTGTCGGTGCGGCAGTGGCCATCTGCGGTTTGCCGCCGCTAAACGGTTTTGTCTCCGAGTGGTTTATCTATCTGGGCTTTTTCCGCGCCGTGCAGCACAGCAGTATTGCTGTTACCCTGAGCGCTTTGCTGGCACCGGCACTGGCACTTGTTGGCGGGCTGGCCGTGGCCTGTTTTGTCAAAGTGTTCGGCATCACTTTTCTGGGTGCGCCACGCAGCCGTCAGGCTGGCGACGGTCATGAAGCGGCGGCGCTGATGTTGTGGCCCATGGCTTTTATCATGCTGGTGTGTGTACTCATCGGTGTAATGCCGGTGCTGGTCAAAGCGTTGCTGGGGCCAGCTCTGGCGGCATGGGGGATAGACGCCGTGACGCTGCCACAGATGTTTGCGCACGCCCGTCTTGACGCTGTGGGTGGTTGCGCTGCGGCGCTGCTGGCGCTGGTGCTGCTGGTTGCCGGGGGGCTGCGGTGGCAGCGGCGGCGGCACGTGCAGCAGCGCGGCGCCACCTGGGGTTGTGGCTATCAGTTTGCCACGGCGCGTATCCAGTACACAGCTTCCTCCTTTGCCGAATTGCTGGTGGGGATGTTTAGCTGGGGATTGCTGCCGCATCGGGAGCAGCCGCGGATAAACGGTGTATTGCCTGAGCCGACGGCATTTTGTAGTCATACGCCCGATGTGGTGCTCGACCGGTTGGTGTTGCCGGCGGCGAGCCGTTTTGCCGCTGCCTGTGCCACCGTGCGCCATTATCTGCAGCACGGTATTCTCGGCATATATATTCTCTACATGGCGGCGGCGCTGGCGCTGTTGCTGGTGGTGGCCGGGGGGTGGTGATGGCCGATATCCTGTTGCACAACCTGTTGCTGTTGCTGCTGGCGCCGTTGCTGCCGGGAGTGATTGGCAAAACCAAGGCTTTTTTCGCCGGGCGCAAGGGCGCGCCGTTATTGCAGTTGTACTACGATCTGGCTCGTCTGGCGCGCAAGGGGATGGTGGTGAGTGACACCACCAGCTGGGTGTTTTTTGCCGGACCGGTGCTGGCGCTGGCGGTGCCGCTGCTTGCCGGCCAGTTTCTCCCTTTTGGTGCTTTGGCAGCGCCGCTGTCGTTTAACGGCGACGCTCTGGTGTACGTCTATATGTTCGGCCTGCTGCGTTTCTTTACTGCCAGCGCCGCGCTGGATACCGGCTCGCCGTTTGAGGGGATGGGGGCGGCGCGTGAGGTCAGCTATGCGGCGCTGCTGGAACCGGGTATTTTGCTGGTGTTGCTGGTGCTGGGACGGCTGGCCGGTGATTTTTCCCTGCAGGGGATGTTATCCAGCGCAACGTTATCGGCGTCGTGGCACGGCAGTGAGGTGGCGCTGGGGTTGATAACGGCGGCGTTGCTGGTGGTGGTGCTGGCGGAAAACGCGCGTATCCCGGTGGATGATCCCAATACCCATCTGGAACTGACCATGATTCACGAGGTTATGGTGCTCGATCACAGCGGCCCGGCACTGGGTCTCATCGAGTACGGCAGCGCTCTTAAACTGTGGCTCACCGGCGCGCTGGTGATACAGCTTGTTGTGCCGTTGCTGCTGCCGCCGCAGTTGGGAGCGTCAGCGCTAACCGCTGCGTTTGTTGTCGGCCAGATGCTGCTGGCGGTGATTATCGGTGTTATTGAATCCGCCATGGCGCGTTTGTCGCTGCCGCGCATCCCGGCGCTGATTATCGGCGCCGGTCTGCTGGCTGCCTTCGCTCTGGTACTGGTGTTGAGGTAGTGTGATGAACGAACAACTGCTGCATATTCTGCCGTTGCTGGTGACCCTGATTAACTTCTATATCCTCGCCAGCCGTCGCCTGCTGGCCTGTGTGGAGGCGGTGGCGCTGCAGGGGGCGCTGATAGCTTTTCTGCCGCTGTTGCTGCACGGCACCAGTGCCCATGCCGTCGTTATTGCCGGCGGGGCGTTTCTGCTCAAGGGGATTATCATCCCGCTGCTGCTGATTCGTGCCATGCGCCGCCTCGGTATCGCCCGCGAGATAGAATCGCTCATCGGTTTTGTCCCCACCATGGTTATCGGTGTCGCCATTACGGCGGTGGCTTTTCTGTGTGCCGATGTTCTGCCTCTGGCGGCGCAGCATTACCAAAGTCTGGTGGTGCCCACGGCTCTGGCGACCATGAGCTGCGGCCTGCTGCTGATTATCACCCGCCGCAAGGCGCTTACTCAGGTTCTCGGTTATCTGGTGCTGGAAAACGGTATCTACATATTCGGCACACTGCTGTCGGAAGCGCTGCCACTGATGGTGGAGGCGGGGGTGCTGCTCGACCTGCTGGTAACGGTGTTCATCATGGGGATTGTACTGCATCAGATAAAGCGGGAGTTTGCCACTCTGGATACCTCGCCGCTGACTGAGCTTAAGGAATAGACCATGTTGGTGATGTTGCTTGTACCGTTGATGCTGGCGCTGGTGGCGCTGGTGCTGCCGTCCAACCGCTGGCGGCCGCTGCTGTTGCCGCTGGCCGGTTTTGCTGTATTACTGCCGCTGCTGCGGCTGGTGTTTGGCGCGGCGGTTCCCGGTTGTGGCTGGCTGTGCCTGGATGCGCTGGGACGCCTGGTGTTGCTGGTGGTGGGGGTGCTGTTTGCCGCCTGCTCGTTGTATGGTTTTGGCTATCTGCGTCTGCGCCAGGAGCGCGATAACCGGATATTTGTCGCCAGTATGTTGATGTTTCTCTTCAGTATGCTGTTGGCGTCATGCAGTCATCATCTTGGCTTGTTATGGGTGGCGGTGGAAGCTACCACCATGTTCAGCGCGCCCCTCATCTATTTTAATCGCAACCGCCACTCTGTTGAGGCTACCTGGAAGTATCTGCTTATCTGTTCTGTGGGGATAGCTCTGGCCATGCTGGGGATATTTCTCGTCGCTTATGCCAGCATCTGTAACGGTCTGTCGGCGGATCTGCAGTTGCAGGTGCTGCTGCGCCAGGCGCAGGCAATGGCACCGGCGTGGTTGCGCGGCGGGTTTGTGTTTATGCTTATCGGTTTTGGTACCAAGATGGGCCTGGCCCCCATGCATACCTGGAAACCAGACGCCTACGGCGAATCGCCGGGCATGGTAGGCGCGTTACTGGCCAGTGGCCTTACCAGTGTGGCTTTTCTGGCGGTTATGCGCGGTGTGCAGGTGATGGCGGCCGCCGGTTTGCTGGCCGAGGCGCGTCGTTCGCTGTTGATCCTGGGAATATCGTCGCTGCTGGTGGCGGCGCTGTTTATGCTGCGCCAG
>JAMOOS010000186.1 GCA_027065245.1 Desulfuromonadaceae bacterium
ACAGTGGAATATTGCAGCATAAAGCGACGCAACCGCGCCGGTTCAGGGCAAAAGTTGTGATGTAGCACGCGGCTGGAACACTGTCAAGGACGGGAGCAACGCCGACGGATATTGACAGTGCCTCACGGTTGCCGTACAGTTTATGCAAAGCATATACGTCAGCAAAAACAGCGGAGGCGACACCATGAACAGCAAACTCACACTACGACTCGACGACCATCTTATCCAGGTCGCCAAAAATTACTCCGCCAAAACCGGCAAATCCATATCGAGAATTGTCGCCGACATGTTTGCTGTAATTGAGATGGAGCAGTACGAAGAAGATATCCCCCCTTCTGTTCAGGCACTCAAAGGCGTGCTAAAACACGCCGACGTGAGTGAACACGACTACCATCGTCATCTGGAGGAGAAACATCTGTGAAAATCCTCTTCGATACCAATGTCATCCTCGATGTTCTGCTGGACAGGCAGCCATTTTCCCAACCGGCTACACAACTGATGGCCATGGTTACGCGGGCCGAAATAAGCGGTTACCTGTGCGCCACTACAGTAACAACCATCCACTACCTGCTCAGCAGACACCTCGACTGCCGCCAGGCCAGCGCCGCCATCGGCACCATATGCGACATGTTTGCCATTGCGTCGGTAAACCAACTGGTTATAAAAAACGCCCTGACGAACGGCTTTGACGATTTTGAAGACGCAGTTCTGCACGAAGCGGCTACCGGTGTCGGCGCCGGTGCCATCGTAACCAGAAACGGCAAGGATTTCACCCGCGCCACTATTCCGGTCTTTACTCCCGTTGAACTGCTGGCGGTACTCAAAAGCCTCAATTGAAACAGGATCATCTATCCACCGACAGACATTGACAGTGCCTCATCATTGCCGTACGCTCTGACTTGTAGAGATAGGCGGTTTTTTTTTACGAAAGACGGAGCGCGCCGTTTTGACCATGCAATCAGATAACATCAATGCATCCGCTGCCATAGCAGAAATACTGCGTAACGAACCGGGACTGAAACTGGCAATTTTGTTCGGCTCCGCGGCAAGCGGAACCTTAAGAGACGACAGCGACATTGATATAGCCCTGCTGTTTGACACTCCGCTCGACGCCGAACGCAAGCTGGAACTTGTCGCCCGTCTGGATTTGCACCTGGGACGAAACATAGATCTGGTGGATATGGCACAGCTTAGCGGTACGATTTTGCAGCAGATACTGTGCAAGGGCCAGATGGTAATAAAGAATGATGCCCACGCCCTGTTCATGCTGCTGCAGAGAATGATCTACAATCAGGCCGACATGATGCCCTACGTTACCCGCACGCTTATGGAGCGCCAACGGAGATTTGTCAATGGATAACGCTGTTGTGTTGAACAAACTGGAAAGCCTGCGGCGCTGCCTGCACAGAATACAGGAGAAAACCCCGGCCACGTTTGCTCAACTGGCCGACAACCACGATTTGCAGGATATTATTGTGCTGAACCTGGAGCGGGCTGTCCAGTTATGCGTTGATATTGGATTGCATATAGTCAGTACCATGGAAGCACCGGCGCCGGACACCATGGCAAACACCTTCGTTACTCTGCATAAATACGGCTATCTGGATGATGCAACGGCGCAACGGATGATCAAAGCTGTGGGGTTCAGAAATACTGCCGTACATGCCTATCAGGCAATTGACTGGCTGATCGTGTACCACATTATTACCGGACACCTAGATGATTTTCGTAATTTTGCCCGCCAGATGCTCAATCTTCTAGAACCGCAATAGCTTGCCCGCCGTTTAAACGCCATAACCGTCCACTCCCCCCTTGACAAACGATTTTCACAGATTATATTAGGTCGCGTTGCTGGCACTCATTTACAGCGAGTGCTAACAACGGAGTAGAGTTGAGACGATTAAACCATCAGCTGGCGATAAGCCGGAAACCGACAATTTTTTAGAAGGAGAGAAGAGAGTATGAACATCAG
>JAMOOS010000187.1 GCA_027065245.1 Desulfuromonadaceae bacterium
CGTGGCTCCTGTCTGGCGTGATGATGGTCGAAAATAACCTGTGCAGCATATTTTAACCCAACCGACACAAATGTAAAAGGGGGCGCGCCATGAAACGTAACGCCGATATTGTCCGGGTCTCCGCCCACGGCGGTCACAGCGGCCAGTTCTGCCTCCATGCCCGCGACGATCTGGAGCAGATTGTCGCCGCTTACGCCGCCGCCGGATTCAGATGGATCGGTTTGACTGAGCACATGCCGCCCATGACCGATGCCGGTCGCTACCCCGACGAGGTCGAGGCGGGCCTGAGCGCGGCGCAGATGCAGCGCCGTTTTGCCGACTACGTTGCCACCGCCCGGCAGTTGCAGCAGCACTATGCCGGGCGGATGACCATCTATGTGGCCATGGAGGGTGAGTTTTATGCCGGTGTGATTCCGTGGATTAGACGGTTGCGGCGTGAATACGCTTTGGATTATATTGTCGGGTCGGTACATCATGTGCACGAGTGCTGCTTTGATTTCAGCCGCGCCGATTATGCCCGGGCGCTGGAATTGTGCGGCGGCTACGCAGAGCTGTACTGCGCTTACTTTGACGCTCAGTTCGCCATGCTGCATCATTTGCAACCGGCGGTTGTCGGCCATTTCGACCTCATCCGTCTCTATGATGACGCGTATCCTGCGCATCTGTTGCTGCCGGAGGTGCAGCAGCGTATAGAACGCAATCTGGCTTTTATCGCCGCTAACGGTCTACTGCTTGACTTTAATACCAGAGCGCTGTTCAAGGGTGCCGCCGAGCCGTATCTGTCGGCGCCGCTGTTGCGGCGGGCGCTGGATATGGGGATTGACCTGGTGCCCGGTGACGACAGTCACGGCGTGGATTCGGTGGCTGCGGGCATAGATAGCGCCATTGCAATCCTCAAGGACAACGGCTACCACTGCCAGTGGCGTACGCCGTGCGACAGTAACGTAACACCAGCAACCAACGGAGTTTGATATAAATCCATGTTAATGAAAGATATTCTAAACGGTGAAAAAACCGCCCTGAGTTTTGAGTTTTTTCCTCCCAAAACTGCTAACGGCTGGCAGCAGTTGTTCAAAAATATCGCTGAACTGGCGCCACTCAATCCGGCGGCGGTGAGTGTTACTTACGGTGCCGGTGGCAGTACCCGCAGCCAGACACACGAGCTGGTATTGCGCATTCAGCGCGAGGCGGGTATGACTGTGGTGCCGCACCAGACCTGTGTCTGTGCCAGCCGCGACGATGTGCGGGCCATCGTGGGCACATACTGCGAAAACGGGATTGAAAACATTTTGGCTTTGCGCGGCGATCGACCGCAGGACGGTTGCAGCAGTAGCGATGATTTTGCCTATGCCGCTGATTTGGTCACCTTTATCAAGCGGGAATTTCCGCAGCTGTGCATCGGCGTGGCCGGTTTTCCCGAGGGACACCCGGAGATGCCCAACCGTTTGCTGGAAATAGAATATCTCAAGCAGAAGGTTGATGCCGGGGCCGATTACATTGTTACCCAGTTGTTTTTTGACAACCGCGATTTTTACGATTTTTGCGAGCGCTGCCAATTGGCCGGTATCAACATCCCCATTGTTGCCGGTATAATGCCTCTGCGCAATCGCAGCGGTATGCGGCGTATGGCGGAGCTGGCTGCGGGGGCGCGTTTTCCCGCCCCGTTGCTGCGCAAGGTTGACTGCGCCGGTGATGATGCTGAGGTGGAGCGGATCGGTATCGACTGGGCTACCGCCCAGGTGGCTGATCTGCTCGAGCAGCGGGTGAGTGGCGTTCACTTTTATACCCTCAACAGTGCTGCGGCGACGCAGGAGATTTTTACCCGCCTCAATCTGGTGTAGCCGGATTACTGTTGCGACAAACCTTTTTAGCCCTTTTCGGAGACCTTTGATGATCCGTCCTTTGTTAAGAAAAATATTCGGCAGTAAAAACGATCGAGAAATAAAGCGGTTACGTAAGACCGTGGTAA
>JAMOOS010000188.1 GCA_027065245.1 Desulfuromonadaceae bacterium
CGATGGTGTGCTGCGGGCAGAAGTGGACGCACACGCCGCAGCCCTCGCAGCTGATCGGGTCGATGGTGTAGTTGCCGTCCAGTTGCTTTACGGCAGCAAAGCGACAAACCTCAGCGCAAACGCCGCAGGCGGTGCATCTATCGGGATTGATGACGGCGCTGTTGCCGCTGATAAATGGCAGCGAGCTGTCGTGATGCGGATTCAGCAGCAGGTGCAGGTCGGCGGCGTCCACGTCACAGTCGGCAAACACCGCTGTGTGCTCGGCCGCCGCCAGTGTCGCCAGCGCTGCTGTGATACTGGTTTTGCCGGTGCCACCTTTACCGCTGATGATAACAAGCTGTTTCACTGTGAACTCCTGGTTAAACGGGTGATCTCCTCCGGCAGCGCGCCCAGTGTGTCGCGCAGTTGTGGCATGGCATCCAGTATGCTGTCACCGCGCGAATACGCCGCCGCCACGGCGCGGCTGTGGGGAATCTGCGCCAATAGCGGGATTTTTTCAGTCCGGCAGTAAGCGCACACACGCTCGTCACCGCTGTCGGCGCGATTGATCACCACGCCAAAAGGTATTTCCAACTGGCGCAGAGTGTCCACCGCCAGACGCAGATCGTGCAGGCCGAAAGGGGTGGGCTCGGTTACCAGCACGGCAAAATCGCAGCCGTGTACCGCCGTAATCATGGGGCAGGATGTGCCGGGCGGACAATCGACAATGGTGATGTCTGCGGCGGCAGCGTTATCTTTAACCGCCCGGATAAGTGGCGGTGCCATGGCTTCGCCGATGGTGAGGGTGCCGGTGACAACCTGGATGGCGGCGCTGTGGCCGTATTCGATCTGGCCAATGTTTTTTTGCCGTTCGCTGATGGCCTGTTGCGGACATACCCGTACGCAGCCGCCGCAACTGTGGCACAGTTGTTCGAAAACCATGGCGGTGCCGGATACCGTGACGATGGCGTTGAATTGACAAATCTCGTCGCATTGGCCACAACCATTGCATAGCTGCTCGTCTACTTGTGGTACTGGCACCTCGACTGTCTCTCTGCGCTCAATTACCGGCTTGAGAAAGATATGCGCGTTGGGCTCTTCCACATCGCAGTCGAGCAGAGATACTGCTCGTTTGTCGCTCAACACCTGTGCCAGTGTGGTTGCCAGGGTGGTTTTGCCGGTGCCCCCCTTGCCGGAGGCGATGGCGATGGTCAGGGAGCTCATACCCAGTGGCCTTCTACATCGGCATTGGCGGCAGCGGTAAGTTTTCCGCCTTTGAACAGATCCAAAGCTTCAGCCACGCTGGCGGCCTGGCACGGGTAGACGGCGATTCCCGCTGCGTCAAGTACTTTGAATGCCTTGGGACCGCAGTGGCCGCTGATAACCGCCTGCGCGCCGCTGTCGGCCACGGTTTTTGCCGCCTGAATACCGGCACCCTGGGCGGCGTTGAGGTTCTGGCTGTTTTCCACCAGAGTAAAATCGCCGCTGTCGTCGTCGTAGAGCAAAAAGTGGGCGCAGCGACCAAAGCGTTGATCCAGCGGCGCCTGCAGATCGGTACCCGATGTTGATATAGCTATTTTCATGATTCAATCCTGTAAGACAGACGGGTTGTGGTTGCGTTTGCAGTGATAATACGGCGCGATCTGCGCTGGGCAGGTCGCGCCGTTCAAGTTAACCATGGTTACATTACATTTCAAGTGCATACGTGTACAATTAGGCGCTTGTCAGTTGCCGTTATTGAAGCGGCCGCCACCGCGACCGCCGCCGCGGCCACCGGGGATGAATCCGCCGCCGCGACCGCCTCTTCCCCCGGGGCGCGCGCCACGGGCGCCGGCACCAAAACCCATGCCGCCGCCGCACGGGCCGCGCCCGGCGCGGGGTGTACGGTTGGCAAAGCCACCGACGTTATTTCCATTGCACAAACCCGCGCCCCTACCGGTGCGCGGTCCGAGTCCGTTTGGTCCTGTTCTGTCTCCTGCTGGCATAATGTGTACTCCTTTCGTGATAGATTTATCTATCCTGGCCCGGTCGTTGGCGACCGCAGCCGCCGCGCCCTTGCCGTTGCTGGCGCCAGCGGCGACCGCAACCGGGCATGTGAAACTGTTGTTCAAACGGCTGATGCTGTAGCCAGGCGGTGATTACCTGCTCCTGCTCCCCGGCGACAAAAGGATGAACCTCAAGGCCGGAATTGACGGCGTAATTGTGTAACCGTCCGGTAATGGCACCGCATATCAGAATGTCCACGCCATTGCGGCACAGAAAATCTATGCGGGCAAACGCCGGACCGTCGGGTAAACTGAGGGTAGCACGCGCAGAGCTGTCTTTCTCGTCCACGATCAACGCGGTGCCGGCCACATCAAATACCGGAGCAATGCGATTATTCCATACGGTAAATGCCGCTTTCATCTATTGTCAGTTCCTTCACTATAGACTGATGCGTAACGTTACGCGACTAAGCAATACAGCATCAGGCGTGCCAAAAAGTGTGATTTTGTATAACTTGTTAGAATCACAAAGAGATTGCGATTGTTGTCGTCAGCGCAACCCGTTGCTATATTAGCATTTTTGCACCGGTGCAACGGCTATTGTTGCTACAGTAGCATTTATGCAACTATGAAATATCGTCGCTACGGCGGCGGCCATCGCTGGCGGGCAGTTCGATACCCAGCGCCTTGATTTTACGATACAGGGTGGTTTTGTGGATGCCAAGTTCGCGGGCGCAGGCGCTGCGGTTGTAGCCTGTGCGTTTTAAGGTGGCGATAATCAGCTCCCGTTCCGACTGGTGGCGGGCGGTGTCGATGGTGGTGGTGCCAACGGCTGCCTGGGCGCAGCGGCGCAGGTGGGGCGGCAGGTGTTCCACGTCGATATAATTGCCGGGACAGATGACAAAAGCGCGTTCGATGATGTTTTCCAGTTCGCGGATATTGCCGGGCCAGCGGTAGGTCATCAGGCAACCCATGGCCGCTGGTGTAATGGCGCGGATGTCGCGGCGCAGGACTTTGTTGAAGTGGGTGATGAAATGTTCACACAGCAGGGGGATATCCTCGCTGCGGCGGCGCAAAGGCGGCAGGTCTATCTGCACCACCTGAATACGGTAGAACAGGTCGCGGCGGAAGCGGCCCTCATCCACCATCTGCTGCAGGTCGCGGTTAGTGGCGGCGATAACGCGGGCGTGGCAGGGTTGACTCGTGGTGGCACCCAGCGGTTCAAAGGTGCGCTCCTGCAATACTCGCAGCAGGCGTACCTGCAGCGCCGGACTTATTTCGCCGATTTCGTCGAGAAATATGCTGCCGGTGCCAGCTAACTCAAAGCGCCCCGGTTTGTCGCGCTCGGCACCGGTAAAGGCGCCTTTTTTGTAGCCGAACAGTTCCGATTCGAGCAGATTGTCGGGCAGAGCGCCGCAGTTTACTGCCACAAACGGCGCGGTGGCGCGGCTGCTCAAGTTGTGGATGGCGCGCGCCGCCAGCTCTTTGCCGGTGCCGGTTTCTCCCTGAATCAGCACGGTGGTGTCGCTGCTGGCGGCCACGGCGGTTATCAGCTCAAACACCGCGTGCATGGCCGGGCTGCGGCTGACCAGATCGCCTAAGCGGTGGCGGCCGCTTATCTGGCGGCGCAGGGCTTCCACCTCGCTTAAATCGCGGAAGGTTTCGGCACCGCCGATGATGTTGCCCGCGCCATCGCGCAGCACGGCGGTGGAGATACTGATGGGCACCTGCTCGCCGGCGGCGTTGATAATGTAGGCGTCGCGGTTAACCGTAGGGCGGTTGTCGCGCAGGGTTTGGCGCAGCGGACACGCGGTTTCGCACAGATTGCAGCGGAACACCTCCGAGCAAGGCTGCCCCAGCGCCTGTTCGCGGCTGGTGCCGGTTATCTGCTCGGCGGCGCGGTTGAACGAGGTGATACGCCACTGTTTGTCGACGGTGAACACTCCGTCGCAGATACTTTCCAGTATCGCGTCGGTGGGAGTAGTGGCGCCGCCGCTCATCTCAGATGGCTCCTATCTCAAACTGCTCAATGTGGAAATTGGGCCGGGCGATGATGGTGATCTGCTTTTCAAACTGTTTTTCCAGCTCGTCGATAACGCTGCTCTCCTCGTCGTAGAGCAGGGCGGCAATGTCGGGATGCACCTGCAGATTAACGCGATAGCCGCGCAAATCGTGAATCTCGCGCTTGAGTTTGCGGAAAATCTCAAACACCATGGTGGTGCGGCTTTTGATGTAACCTTTGCCTTCGCAGTAGGGGCAGGGCTCGCACAGGGTGCGGCCAATGCTTTCGCGCACCCGCTTGCGTGTCATCTCTACCAGCCCCAGTTCCGAAATCTTGAGGATATTGGTTTTGCTCTTGTCATTTTTAAGCGCGTCTTCCAGGGCGCTGTGTACCTGCTCACGGTGAAGCTCTTTTTCCATATCGATAAAATCGATGATAATCAGACCGCCGATGTTGCGCAGGCGCAACTGGTAAGCCACCTCGCGTACCGCCTCCAGGTTGGTTTTGAGGATGGTGTCCTCAAAGTTGCGCTTGCCGACAAAGCGGCCGGTGTTCACATCCACGGCGGTAAGCGCCTCGGTTTGTTCGATAACGATGTAGCCGCCGCTTTTCAGCCATACCTTGCTGCCCAGGGCGCGGGCGATTTCCACTTCCAGGCCGTAGGCGTCGAACAGCGGTTCCTTTTTGTCGTACAGCTCAATTTCGTATTCCAGATTGGGCATATATGTGCTGAGAAACTGAACGATTTTTTCGTATTCCTCCTCGGCGTCCACCACAATGTGGCGGATATCCTCGGTAAGAATATCGCGCAGCACCTTGCTGGTCACGTCCAGATCGGAATGAACCAGCGCCGGTGCGCCCAGGGTGCGTTGGCGGGCGTCGATCTCGTTCCACAGCTCGGTAAGGTAGAGCATATCGGCACGCAGTTCCGTCTCGCTCTTGCCTTCGGCGGCGGTACGGACGATGAAGCCGCTGCCGGGGGGACGGATGCTTTCCACCACCGCGCGCAGGCGCTCCTTTTCCTCCTCGTTTTCTATCCGGCGCGAGATGCCCACGTGGTCGATGGTGGGCATATACACCAGATGGCGTCCCGGCAGGGAGATGTTGGAGGTGATGCGCGCCCCCTTGGTGCCTAGTGGTTCCTTGGCGATCTGAGCCAGAATCTCCTGCCCTTCCTGCAACAGATCCTCAATGGGCGGCAGGCTGGGCGGCTCGTCGTTTTCGCCGTTGTCGGCACTGGGGTCGGCGCTGTTGCTGCCGCCATCCACATATTCCACCACCGCTTCCATCTGGTCGATGACATCGCCCACGTAGAGAAAACCGGCTTTCTCCAGACCGATATCGACAAACGCCGCCTGCATGCCGGGCAGCACACGAATCACCTTGCCCTTGTAGATGTTGCCGACGATGCCGCGTTCGCGTGTGCGTTCGATATATAGCTCGGCGATGTGGCTGTTTTCCAGCAGCGCCACCCGGGTTTCGTGCGAGGTTTTGTTGATGACCAGTTTTTTGGTCATGGCTGATACTCCTTGTTTAATGATGGGTATATGTAAAAAATCAATCGTCGTATTGTTGCGGCGTATCTGCCAGTTTAATGGCCACCTTGCGGATGCGCAGGGTGCGTGCCTGTTCGGCGCTTATCTGCAGCAGATGGGCAGCAATGGCCACCGGGCTGCCTTTACGCAGGGTCATGATAAGGGTTTGATGTTCCAGTTGCAACGTTTCAACATCGCCGCGCAAATCGATGGTAGATATTTTGCCCCCTTTATCGCGGCGGTATTCCACCTGCGCTGCCGCCATAAACGCGGTGACGCGCTGTTGGAGCGCCGCCACGTCAAAACCCGCCAGTGGCACGCGGTAGTCGCTGGCGACAATGCTGGCTCCCGGCGATGGCGTGCGCCAATGTACCAGCTCGGCACTGGCAACGGAAAAACCGCGTGGCAACTCGGCACGCAGCCGCTTGAGGGTTGTGTCGGTGTCCACTGCGGCAAACAGCTCCACATCCACCAATTCCGCCACGCTTTCTACCCCGGTGGGCAGAGCGTCGGGAAACGAGGTGCGCGCCTGCGGGTGATAACCCTGAGAAAAACGTACCGGCAATTGCAGGCGGCGCAGGGCGCGTTGAACGATGGTCATAAATTCCAGGTGGCTGATAAAGCGGGCGTTGTCCACCTTATGCAGGATAAGGCGCAGTTTGTAGCGCTTTTCACCCTGGCGCGGCGCGGGCGTAACGTGCGGCAGACACGGGTTTGCGTCGGCATAGCGCATCTTTATCTGCTTAAAATCACATACGCCGCAGCCGCTGCACTGGCCGTGGCGACAGTCGGGGGTGTAGTGTTCCGCCATGGCGTTATCGCGCTCGCGGCGCAGAAATTCGCTGCTGACACCGCCGTCGATGTGCTGCCATGGCAGAACTTCGTTGTCGTCACGGGCGCGCAGATAATCTTCTATGCGCAGGCCGCACTCGCTCATGGCGCGGCGCCAGTGGTCAAAATTAAAGTGTTCGCGCCAGCCGTCAAAACGGCAGCCGAGCTGGTGGGCGTGCAGCAGCACTCGACCGAGACGGCGGTCGCCGCGGGCGAATACCCCCTCCATTATCGACAACGGCGCCTCGTGCCACTTAAGGCGTAGTTTTTTCCGTTTCAGCTCGTTACGCAGATAACCCTGCCTGGCCAGGGTTTCTTCCAGCCCCATCTGTGCCTGCCACTGAAACGGCGTGTGCGGCTTGGGTACAAAAGTGGAGACCGACACATTGACATCGCCGCCGCCTTCAGTGCCTTTGGCGCTGCGCTTCACCTGACGCGCCAGCTCCACAATGCCGTCGAGGTCGGCGGCGGTTTCTGTGGGCAGGCCGATCATGAAGTACAACTTTATCAGGCGCCAGCCCAGGGTGTAGATGGTGCGGCTGGTGGTAAGCAGATCTTCGGCGCTGATCCCCTTGTTGATTACGTTGCGCAGCCGTTCGCTGCCGGCTTCCGGCGCTAGGGTAAACCCGGTTTTGCGCACCTTGCGGATTTCGTCGATGAGCTTGTCGGTGAGGGAGCCGATGCGCAGACTCGGCAGCGACAGTGCCACCCGTTCGTTGGCGTAGCGCTCCATCAGATGGGTAAGCAGTGGTTCGATGGCGCTGTAATCACCGCTGGACAGAGACAGCAGCGATACTTCGTCGTAGCCGCTGTTACGCAGGGCGGTGTCGATGATGGCGGCAATGGTGTCGGCGTTGCGTTCGCGTACCGGCCGGTAGATGTACCCGGCCTGGCAGAACCGGCAGCCGCGCGTGCAGCCGCGGGCAATCTCCATGGCCACGCGGTCGTGCACGGTGTTCATCAACGGTACCAGCGGTCTGGTGGGGTAGGGCGCGCTATCCAGATCGGCGATAAAGCGGCGGCGCACGCTGGTGTAATCGGTGCGACGCGGCACAATGGCGCTGATGCGGCCGTCACTGTGGTAATCGATGGAAAACAGATGCGGCAGGTAGACGCCGTCGATCTGGCGCAGCCGTTCCAGTAGCGCAGCGCGATCATCGCCGGCGGCTTTGGCGGCGCGCACCGCAGCGCACAGCTCCGGCACCACCTCTTCGCCGTCACCGATGACGGCGCAGTCGAAAAAATCGCTCAACGGTTCCGGATTAAAGGCGCACGGCCCGCCGACGATAACCAGTGGATGACGCGCGTCTCGTTCGCACCGTTGCAGGGGAATCCCGCCCAATTCCAGCATGTTGAGAACATTGCTGTAGCACAGCTCGTACTGCAGGCTGAAGCCGACAATATCAAACTCAGCCAGGGCGGTGGCGCTTTCCAGCGATGTCAGCGGCGCATTGGCATCACGCAGATGCGCTTCCATGTCGGGCCATGGACAGTAGGCGCGTTCGGCCCACAGCCAGTCGATGCCGTTGAGAACGTGATATAAAATGGCCGAACCGATGTGGCTCATGCCGATTTCGTAAGTATCGGGAAACGCCAGGGCAAAGCGGATATCCACCGCCGCCGGATCTTTGTTTACACTGCCAGCCTCGCCGCCAAGATAGCGGGCGGGGCGGCTGGCGCGAAGCAGAGCGTTGCATAAATTCATCTATATTCTTTCCAGCCGAAGCATAATTGCGTTGGCGCACAATTTGATGCAGGATAAAGTAAAAAATGCAATTAAACAGAATAGCTCGCCGCACGAATGATTGGCAAGTAGATTTGTCGTGCTTCAAGGTGGAAATTATCGCCGGATTGCGCCATAATTGCCGCTGATGCCGTGGCGCTTTGCACCGGTCGACGGCGTTTTTGATAAATACACCACAGCAATACAGGGAGCTTATGGATACTTCAACAAATGCCACGCTGACAACGCAGGTCGATCTGCATGTTCACACCATCTCGTCGGGTCACGCTTTTAGCACCGTGGAGGAGATTGCCCGCGCCGCCGCGGCGCGCGGCCTGGCCGGTATCGCCATCACCGATCATGGTCCGGCGTTGCCGGGCGCGCCCCACCGTTACCACTTTATGGTGCAGCACAAGTTTCTGCCCGAATATCTGCACGGTGTGCGTATCTTCAGTGGCATTGAAGCCAATATCCGCAACGGCGGCAGCGTCGATCTGGACGATACTCATCTGGCGCGGCTGGATGTAGTGCTGGCCGGATTTCATGCCGAGTGCGGTTACACCGGCGACAGCGTGGTCGTCAACACCGATACCGTGCTGGAGGTGATGGCCAACCCGCAGGTGAACATTATCTCCCATCCCGGTAATCCGGAATTTCCCGTCGATTACCGCCGCCTGGTGGAGCAGGCGCTGGCCACCGGCACGGCGCTGGAGATCAACAGCTCGTCGTTTAGTAAAACCCGCCACGGCAGCGCCGGTAACTGTATGGAGATCGCCCGTTTGTGCGCTGAACTGGGCGCGCCGGTGGCCATCGGCAGCGATGCCCATATCGCCTGTGCCGTTGGTGAACACGGCGAGGCACTGGCGGCGTTGGCTCAGGCCGGAGTTGCGCCGCAACAGGTGGTTAATCGCACCTTGGCGGCAACGTTGGCTTTTCTCGGCAAAAGCGAGGACTAGACGATGCTCATGCAGCGGGAGCGGGAACAGGTTGTCGCCTACGGCAACAAAATGGTACAGGCCGGGCTGACCACCGGCAGCGGTGGCAATCTGAGTGTGCTGGATCGTCGTCAGGGGCTGGTGGCCATCGGCCCCAGCGGTATCGACTACGCCCGGGTTCAGGCGGAAGATGTGGTAATTACCGATCTGGACGGCAGCGTGGTGGCGGGGCGCTGGAAACCTTCGAGCGAGTTGAGTTTTCATCTGGAATTGTACCGCCGCCGTGGCGACGTAAACGCCGTGGTTCATACCCACTCGGTTTACGCTACCACCATGGCCTGCTTGCACTGGGAGATTCCGGCGGTGCACTATCTGGTGGCCTTTAGCGGCGATAAAGTGCCGCTGGCGCCCTACGCCACCTTCGGCTCACGCCAACTGGCCGACAACGTGGCCGCCACCATCGGCAACTACAACGCTGTGCTGCTGGCCAATCACGGCCTGGTGGCGGTCGGCGGCGATATGGCCGCCGCCTTCAATGTGGCTGAGGAGATCGAGCTGGTGGCACGCATCTACTACCAGTGCAAATGCATCGGCACGCCGGTACAGGTGGATGATGCCGAGATGGCGCGGGTGGTGGAAAAGTTTGCCGATTACGGCCAGCAGTAGGGGAAGTTACACGCTGTCGCCGTCAACGTGGGCAATTAGCGGTTGCAGATGGGCAATGTCCGCTGCTATGGGGCTGTTGAGTGCGTGCCACAGATCCCAATCCTGTTGCAGACCCAGCCAGAAATCGGCCGGCATCCCCAGTACCATGGCCAGGCGCATGGCGGTATCCGGGGTTACGCTGCGGCGGCCCTTGATGATTTCATTCAAGCGCGGATACGATACCTCCATATGCCGGGCCAGTTGGGCCTGGGTAAGGCCGAGTGGTTTGATAAACTCCTCCAGTAACATCTCGCCGGGGTGGGTCGGCGGGCGCATAAGTGGTAAGCGGCGATTAGTGGTAATCGGTGATTTCAACTTGTTCTGCACTGCCATTCTCCCATGTAAAACAGATGCGATACTGTTGGTTGATGCGGATGCTGTAATAATTTCGTTGCGCCCCTCTTAACTGTTCCAGACGGTTGCCCGGCGGGATGTTCAGCTCGTTAACGTTATTGACGCGATTGATCTGATCCAGTTTTCTCCGCGCAATACTCCACAACTGTTGAGGACAGCATTGCCTGGCGGCGCGGGATGTCACACCGTTGAAAATATCTTCCGTCCCTTTTGTTTTGAAGTATTGTATCATGGCAGGCATTATAATGGTAGGCGTTGTATGTCAACGCCGTTTGTTGTTGAGCCGGTAGACAAAGGCCAGCACCTCGGCTACCGCTTGGTACAGTTCCACCGGAATCTCGCTGCCGACGGGGATTTT
>JAMOOS010000189.1 GCA_027065245.1 Desulfuromonadaceae bacterium
GGAGCTGCCGGAGCTGGAGGCGGAACACCAGAGCCTGGCCGAGCAACTCACCGTGCTGCTGCTGCCCAAAGATCCCAACGACGGCAAAAACATCATTCTCGAAATTCGCGCCGGTACCGGCGGCGACGAGGCGGCGCTGTTTGCCGCCGATCTGTTTCGTGCCTACAGTCGTTATGCCGAAAAACGGGGCTGGAAGGTGGAGATTCTCAGCTCTTCCGAGGCTGGCGTGGGGGGCTTCAAGGAGGTTATCGCCATGATCAGCGGCGATAATGTCTATTCGCGCCTGAAATACGAGAGCGGCACCCACCGGGTGCAGCGCGTGCCGGAGACCGAAGCCCAGGGGCGGATTCACACCTCGGCGTGTACCGTGGCGGTGCTGCCGGAAGCGGAAGATGTCGATCTGGAGATCGATCCCGCCGATCTGCGCATCGACCTGTACCGTGCTTCCGGTGCCGGTGGTCAACACGTTAACAAAACCGAGTCGGCGGTACGCATAACCCATATCCCCACCGGGGTGGTGGTGGCCTGCCAGGACGAAAAATCGCAGCATAAAAACAAGGCGCGCGCCATGAAGGTGCTGCGTTCGCGTATTCTCGACGCCATGCAGGCGGAGCAGCACGCCCAGATGGCCGCCGACCGCAAAAGCCAGGTTGGCAGCGGCGACCGCAGCGAGCGGATCCGCACCTATAACTTCCCCCAGGGGCGCTGCACCGACCACCGCATCGGGCTTACTCTGTACAAGCTGGACGCCATTATGCAGGGAGATTTTGACGAGATATTTGACGCTCTGGCCGCCCATTACCAGGCCGAGCAGATGGCGGGGCAGGGCAGCTAGGTGGCGCAGATCTGGACGGTGCTCGAAGTGTTGCGCTGGACCACCACCTACCTGCAGGAGAGGGGGGTGGACAATCCGCGCCTGGATGCCGAACTGCTTATCGGCGCGGCGCTGGACAAAGACCGCGTCGGCGTTTACCTGAGTTTTGAGCAGCCCCTCAATGGCGACGAACTGGCGGCGATTCGCGCCATGGTGGCGCGACGGGCGGCGCGGGAACCGTTGCAGTATATTCTGGGCGCGTGCGAGTTTTTTTCGCTGCCGTTTCAGGTTACACCGGCGGTGCTGATTCCACGTCCCGATACCGAGGTGCTGGTGGAAGAAGCGCTGCGGCTGCTGGAAACTGCGGCGGTGGAGCAGCCGCTGGTGGTGGATGTCGGTTGCGGCAGCGGCGCCATAGCAGTGGCGCTGGCGGTTAATGCGCCGACGGCACGGTTGCTGGCGCTGGACATCAGTGCGGATGCGCTGGAGGTGGCCCGCGCCAATGCCGCCGCCAACGGTGTGGCACAACGCATTGAGTTCGTCCACGGAGATATGTCTGAACTGGCGGCTCTGTTGCCGTGCGGCTGTCAGATGGTGGTGTCCAATCCTCCCTATATTGCCAGTGCCGAGATGGCGTGCCTGATGCCAGAGGTGCGTGATTACGAGCCGCCGCTGGCGCTGGAGGGCGGAGCGGATGGCCTCGATTGCTACCGGCAGTTATGCGGGAATCTGCCTAACTGTCTGGCGGCGGATGGCGTGGCGCTGTTTGAAGTTGGCGCCTCTCAGAGCAGCGCTGTGGCCGGGTTGTTGCGCCGCGCCGGGCTGGAACAGATATTTACCCGCTGTGACTACGCCGGTGTGGAACGGGTTGTTGGTGGTCGGCTGGCGGCGGAACAACAGGGAGAATAATGGAAAAGATTGTCGTGCGCGGCGGGCGCAAATTGTGTGGCACAGTACAGTTAAGCGGAGCGAAGAATGCCGCCCTGCCGCTGTTGTGCGCTACGCTGCTGACCGGTGGCGTACACCGGCTGGATAATGTTCCCGCTCTGCGGGATATCCGCACGGTGTTGAGTCTGCTGGAGACTTTGGGCGCGGCGGTAACGCGGGATGGTGCGCTGGTAACGGTCGATGCCGA
>JAMOOS010000190.1 GCA_027065245.1 Desulfuromonadaceae bacterium
GGCGCCGCTGCCGTGGTTCTGATGAGTGCCTCCGCCGCCCGCCGTTATCGCCGCCGCCGACTGGGGCGCCTGCGCGGCTGGGGCAGTGCCAACGACGCCAACCATATCACTGCTCCGGCACGCGATGGCAGCGGCCTGGTGCGAGCGGTGCGTCAGGCGCTGGTGTGCGCCGCTGCTCAAGGCTCCGAGGTGAGCGCCATAAGCGCCCACGGCACCGGCACCGTCTACAACGACGCCATGGAGATGTGTGCTTTCAGACAGTTATTTCCCGGCCGCCACATTCCCACCGCCTCCATCAAAGGCGCCACCGGCCACACTCTGGCCGCCGCCGGAGCGCTGGAAGTGGCGCTGGCGTTATGTTCCTTAGACCAGGGATTGGTGCCGCCCACCTGCGGTTTGCGGCGGGTGGATGACGCCGCCGACGGCTGGGTGGCCGCCGCGCCACAGCCATTTGCCACCGACGGTTTGCTGTTGTCCACCAATTCCGGTTTTGGCGGTGTCAATGCTGCCTTGTTGTTGCAAAAGGAGGAATAATGGTAGAGTGCAGCGTATGCGGCTGCGGCTGGGTTAGCGTGGATGGCTGTGGCGCTGGTTGCGGCAGCGGACAACCGGCGTTTACCGACGGCACGTTGCCACGGTTGCAGCGCAAGGATGTTTTTGCCACGCCCGACCGCAGTTTTGGCCGCCTGGACGATTTCTGCCGCACCGGCCTGGCCGCCATCACCTTTGCCCTGCGCGACGCCGGGCTGGAGCAGTGGAGTGAAAAACGCCCCATAGCGGTGTACGCTGCCAGCGGCAACGGCTGTCTCGCCGTTGATCGCGCCTACTATGCCACAGTAGCGACGGATAACGGCGCCCTGGCCAGCCCGCAACTGTTTGCCTACACTTTGCCCAACACTTTTCTGGGCGAGGCGGCGCGCCGTTTCGGTCTGTGCGGCAACTGCATGGTTATCAACTGCGCCCGTGACAACTTTGCCGCCGTGCTGCACTGTGCCATTGACAGCATCGCCAGCGCTGAGCATGAACAGGTTCTGGTCGGCTACTGCGATCTCGACATCTCCGGCCCCCTCAAAGCGCCCGGCGCCCTGTTTCTGCTACTGCGCCGCCGTGATGAAAACAGCAGCAGCGCGTTACACATCAGTACCGACACCACCGGCGCTATCCGCTGTAACGGCGAGCCACTGGCCGATATTGGTGATTTGCTGGCTGAGCTGGGAAACGGGTAGTCCAAAGCGCAATGTTGTAAGTGTAATGCATGATTTTAGCGGCAGCTACAGTTGACTTGTATGCCATTGAATACAGGGGTGGCAGAAATGAAGGGTCGTCAGGCCGAAGCACAAAATATTGAATGGAAATGTTCATGGCGGGATGAGTATCTGAAATGGATTTGTGGGTTTGCCAACGCACAAGGAGGACGTATTTTAATTGGTATAAACGATGCCGGTCAGGTTGTCGGCGTTGATAATGCGCAAAAACTTTTAGAGGACTTGCCAAATAAAATTCGTGATTGCTTGGGCTTGATGCCACAGGTTAATTTACGGTGGAAAAATAATAATTCATACATTGAAATCCTTGTTGAATCTTCTACCGTACCAATATCGTTTCGAGGCTCTTACTACTGGCGTTCTGGCAGTATTAATCAAGAGTTAAAGGGATTATCTCTGAACGATTTTCTGCTTAAGAAGATGGGAACGACGTGGGATCGTTTGATTGAAGATAATGCTACACTTGATGATATTGATGATATTGCTGTCGAACAATTTAAATTTGATGCTGCTAAAGCAGGACGATTGCCTGATCTGACGGATTTACCCACTGAATGTGTGCTTGAGAAGCTGCGATTGGTAACTCGTAACGGAATAACCAGGGCAGCTCTAGTGATGTTTGGCAAAGATCCCGGTGCATTTTATCCTAACCTGTTCGTTAAAAT
>JAMOOS010000191.1 GCA_027065245.1 Desulfuromonadaceae bacterium
GCCGCTGCCATCGCGTGCCGGAGCGGTGATATGGTTGGCGTCGTTGGCACTGCCCCAGCCGCGCAGGCGCCCCAGTCGGCGGCGGCGATAACGGCGGGCGGCGGCGGCACTCATCAGAACCACGGCAGCGGCGCCCTCCCCCAGGGTGAGGCCGTCGCGATCGCCATCGAAAGGACGACAACTATCGGCCGCCAGCGCCTGCAACGATGAGAAGCCGGAAAAGACAAACTCACTGACAATATCGGCGGCGCATACCAGCACCACTTCGGCGTTACCGGCGGCAATCAGTTCGGCGCCACGCGCCAGCGCCAGTGTGGAGGAAGCGCAGGCGGCGTTGATATTGATGCCGTTATCTGCCAGCCCCAGCCGTCTGGCGATATAATCGGCGCAGGCATGCGGCGCAGCGGCAGCCGGTACGCTGTTATCGTTACGCACCGCCTGTTCAAGCAGGTCAACCGCACCTTTGGTGGTGGCGCTCAGCAGGCGGGTGTGAGGCGGCAACGGCTCAAGCCGGGTCAGTACCCGTTCCAGCAGTGGATAAAACCGGCTGCCGCTTTCATCCACCGCCAGCCCCGCGACACTGGCGGCAACGGCGCTGATATAGTTGCGACAATCAAAGCGCCGCAGCGGTGTTATGCCACTTTCTCCGCTCAGCAGCCGCTGCCACACAGTGGCGATATCGTCGCCCAAGGCGCAGCAGACAGCGCAGTCGGTTATATACACCGCCTGTTTCATTGCAACTCCCCGGCGCGCCAGCGGCGCAGAAACTGTTGATAAAACGGCGGCGGCACCACCAGAAAATCGTTATCGCCATCCAGCATCATCTGCACTGAGTATCCTGTAGCCACTGCGGCGGCGGTGCTATCGCGGATAATAAACTCGTAGTTGAGCCGCGCCGCCTCGCTGTAGTGCCAGCGTGCTTCAATGGTGAAATCGTCCTCAAAGCGCAGTGGCCGGTGATACTCCACGTGCAGCTGTTTGAGCGGCGCGATAACGCCACGGCGGTAAAAATCCATGTACCCCAATCCGTAACGCGCCCCCAGCGCGACACGCGCATCCTCAAAATAACTGGCATAGCGCCCGTGCCACACATAGCCGATGGCGTCCACTTCTTCAAAGCGTACCCGACGCTGTACCGTTACGCTCAGCGGTGGCGGAGCATCGGCTGCAATGGGAAAGTAGCGTTTTTTCATCTATTCCTCATCTAGCTGCAACAGCATGGTGGCCGCCGCCGCGCCGTCTACTTCGAGACGGGCATCGATATAGTGCCGCTGGCGGATATCCCGCCGCCGCACCACGGCGGTAATTGTTTCGCCGGGGCGAATCTGGCGCAAAAACTTGCCCCGCTGAATGGTACCGTTCCAGCACGCCTGAGCCAGCCCCTGTTGCGCCAGCACCTGCGCCATCAACACCTGAACCACCGCCGGTACAATGGCAAAACCGGGAAAATGCCCGTCAAAGCCACAGAATTCCGGCGGCAGGCACCAGGCACAGCTTACACTGCCGTCATCGAAACGGCTCATGGGTGCACAGCGGTATCGCTCCAGTTGACGGCGCATTTCGCTCATGGCAGTTGTTTTACCTCCTCTATCCACAGGGTAAGACTGTAACCTGTGGCGTCAAGCACTATCCCGCCGGGAAAATCACCGCCGTAGGCGTAATAATCGACCTGGCATTCGTTATCGCCACGCAGCAGACGGCGCTGCAGGCGCAACGGTCGACCGCCAAACTCAAACCGCGCCGCAGCGCCATCCACCAGCCAGCGACTGCCGTCGGCGACCAACTGCGGCGTACCGGCGACATAAGGCGAGAGGAAAACGGCGCGGACACTGGCGGCTACCACTGCGGCCAGGCGCGGATGAGCGCGTAACTGTTCGAGCATATAGTTGACCGTATAATCGCGCGCGTCGATGCTGACATCGAACAAACG
>JAMOOS010000192.1 GCA_027065245.1 Desulfuromonadaceae bacterium
TTTCGGCAAGTCTACGGCGGGCAATCTGGAGGTTATCCGCCGTCTCGGTGAGTTCCGCAGTCTTGGATTGCCGATTTTGCTGGGGGCGTCGCGCAAAAGTATGATCGGCAATGTTCTCGACCAGCCGGACGCGGCACAGCGGTTGTACGGTTCACTGGCAACTGCGGCTGTTGCCATCGCCAACGGTGCCGCTATTGTCCGGGTACACGACGTGGCTGAAACTAGGCAGGTGGTTGATATGGCGTGGGCGATTGTAAACGGGTGTGAATCAGTGACTTGAAACCAGCAGCAGCCGGGATGCGGGCATGGATGTATTCAATGAAATGATAAAGAATTTCCGCTGGGCGCTCGATGCTCTCGATATCGCTCTGGTGGCTTTTATCATCTATCGCATAATCCTGCTTATCAAGGGTACGCGGGCGGTGCAGATGCTTCTCGGCCTGGCGGTAATCATGGCGGTGTATGTCGGCTCGCAAGTTACCGAGTTATACACGCTGCAATGGATTCTCGACAACTTTCTCTCCTCCATCGTACTGGTTATAGTAGTTATCTTTCAGAGTGATATCCGTCGTGCCCTGATGCATGTGGGGCGCAACCCGTTTTTTGCCGACGCTGCTTATCGTGAAGAGACCCGTATCATCGATGAGCTGGTGGCGGCGGCGGTAAATCTGGCCAGTAAACGGGTTGGCGCTCTGATAGTGATCGAGCGCGAGACCGGTCTTAAGTCATTCATGGAAGTTGGGGTGGAGATCGACGCCAAGATTTCCGCCGATCTGATTTCCGCCATCTTTATGCCGGCATCACCGATTCATGACGGTGCCCTGGTATTGCAGCGTGGCCGCCTGATGAAGGCCGGTTGTTTTCTCCCTCTGACCGAAAATCCCGACATCAGCAAAAATCTCGGTACCCGCCATCGCGCCGCCATAGGTCTTACCGAAGCGGTGGATGCTGTTGCCATAGTGGTTTCGGAAGAGACCGGCAAAATTTCCGTGGTGGTGGGCGGGCGCATAACCCGCGATCTTGATTCCAAGTCGTTGCGGCGGATTCTTACCCGTTTGCTCGATAGTAGTCATAAGGGATAGGGGGCGCCATGTTGCAGGTTGTTACCAATAACTGGCATTTGAAGTTGTTGTCGCTGGTGTTTGCCGTATTGCTGTGGATGTTTGTCACTGGCGAGCAGCGCGCCGAGGTTGGCTATACAGTGCCGCTGGAGTTGAAAAATCTCCCTGCCGGACTGATTGTTGCCAACGAGGTGCCCAGCCTGGTGGATCTGCGTATCAGCGGGCCGCGTACGGTGTTGAGCAAGTTGCGTCCGTCGTCGTTGAGTATGTCGGTGGATCTGAAGGGATTGCAGCCGGGGCTGACGACCTTCAAGCGCCTGGATGAACATCTGAACATTCCTTCGGTATTGCGGGTGTCGCGGTTGTCGCCTTCGTATGTTGAGGTTAAGCTGGAGCGCATACGCCAGAAGACAGTGCCGGTGCGGGTGTTGATTCGTGGCGAGGTAGCGCCGGGCAGTGAGTTGCGTGCGGTACGGGTCAAACCGCGCCAGGTGGTAATCGAGGGGGCGGAGAGTGAGGTAAAGAATGTCGAGCAGGTGGAGACCAGCGTAGTCGATTTAAGCGGGGTGAAGAAGAGTTTTGCCTTAACGGTACCCATCAATTATCGTGGCACCTATACGGCGTTGAAAGATCAGAAGACCGTAGAGGTGGAGGTGGAAATCTACCGCAAAACACAAACGTCCGATCCGGCGTTGCGTCTTGAAGAGCGGGCGGGATCCGCAGTTAACGGAGCTGTTGAGGCGGTGGATGTGGGCAATCTGTAACGATTTGGAGATATGGCGGTATGATGCCGCCCGATTACACACATAAAAAAGAGGCTTATGGCAAAGAAATTTTTTGGTACAGACGGAGTGCGCGGAGTCGCCAATATCCACCCCATGACCACCGAGGTGGCCATGCAGTTGGGGCGGGCGGTGGCGTATCTGTTCAAAGGTAGCGACAAGCGGCGGCGGATCATCATCGGCAAGGACACCCGTTTGTCGTGTTACATGATTGAAAACGCGCTGGCGGCGGGAATCTGCTCCATGGGGGTAGATGTGCAACTGGTGGGACCGTTGCCGACCCCCGGCATCGCCTTTATCACCAGTTCCATGCGCGCCGACGCCGGGGTGGTAATTTCAGCCTCGCACAATCCTTATCAGGATAACGGCATCAAGTTTTTTTCCAATAACGGCTTTAAGCTGCCTGACGAGATGGAGCTGAAGCTGGAAGAGCTGATGTTTTCCGAAGAGCTGGATCTGCTGCGACCCACGGCGGACGAGGTGGGGCGGGCGTTTCGCATTGACGACGCCACTGGTCGTTACATCGTTTTTCTGAAAAATTCCTTTCCGCGTGATCTCGACCTGCGCGGTTTGCGTATTGTTCTCGATTGCAGCAACGGCGCCGCCTACAAAGCGGCTCCGGCGGCATTGGAAGAACTGGGTGCGGAAGTTATCGCACTGGGGGTTAGCCCCAACGGTACCAATATCAATGCCGGTTGTGGTTCCCTCTATCCGCAGGTGATGGCGCAGAAAGTACGCGAGTATCGTGCCGATGTCGGTATCGCCCTCGACGGTGACGCCGACCGCGTTATATTTGTCGACGAACATGGCAGCGCGGTGGACGGTGATCATATCATGGCCATCTGTGCCGCGGATATGCTGGAAAAAGGTACGTTGGCGCACAACACCCTGGTGGCCACGGTAATGAGCAATATGGGCCTAGATATCGCTTTGCGTCGCCTTGGTGGTCAGGTGGTTAAAACTTCCGTTGGTGATCGCTATGTAACCGAGGAGATGCTGCGCGGCAAATATAACCTAGGTGGCGAGCAGTCGGGGCACCTGATATTTTTTGATCACAATACCACCGGTGATGGCACCCTGGCGGCGCTGCAACTGCTGGCCATCATGCAGCGCAGCGGCAGACGGTTATCGGAACTGGCCGGGGTGATGACGGCGTTGCCCCAGGTGCTGTGCAATGTGCGTGTCAAGGAAAAGACCGAGCTGGAGCAGGTGGAGCCGGTGCAGAGTGTTATCGAGCATTGCCGGGCGCAATTGGGCGACAAGGGGCGGGTGTTTATCCGCTATTCCGGCACCGAGCCGCTGCTGCGTATCATGCTGGAGGGGGAAGATGAACGCGAGATCAAACAGTTGGCCGGTGAAATCGCCACGGCGGTGGAACAGCATCTTGGCGGCGTTATCGAAGGGGGGTTGTGATGATCCGTCTTGGGATTAACGTCGATCATGTGGCTACGGTACGCCAGGCGCGTGCTACCACCGCGCCCGATCCGGTGACGGCGGCGGCGTTGGCGGAACTGGGTGGAGCCGATGGCATTACTGTCCATCTGCGCGAAGATCGGCGCCACATCCAGGATCGCGATGTACACCTGCTGCGCCAGACGGTGCAGAGCCGTTTGAACCTTGAGATGGCCGCCACCTATGAGATGGTGGCCATTGCCTGTGATGTCGGCCCCGATTGCGTGACGCTGGTGCCGGAGAAACGCCAGGAGCTGACCACCGAAGGCGGTCTGGATGTGGTATCTGCCCGCGATTGGTTGCTGCCGCGTATAGATACGCTGCGCGCTGCCGGTATTGTTGTCAGCCTGTTTGTCGATCCCGACCCGGCGCAAATTGATGCGGCGGTGCAGGTTAACGCCGATTGCGTTGAAATCCATACCGGCGCCTATTGCGATGCGCCATCCGCCGGGGCGCAAATGGCGCAGTTGCATAAAATAGAACAGGCCATTGCCACCGCTCAGCGCGCGGGACTTACCGTGCATGCCGGGCACGGTCTCGATTATTTCAATATCCGCCCGGTGGTGGCCTTGCAGGGGATTGTGGAGTTTAATATCGGCCACAGCATTATCGCCCGCGCCATCATGGTGGGGATGCAGCAGGCAGTGGCGGAGATGAAAGCACTGCTGGTGAGGTGAACCGGTGGCGGTGGCTGGAACAGGAATAGATATAGTGGCGGTGGAACGCTTCGCCGAGTTTATCCGGCGCGACGATCAGCCATTGCTTGAGCGGCTGTTTACTGCCGCCGAGTTGGAGTATGCCCTGCCGCGCCGCCGTGCCGCCGAGCATCTAGCCGCCCGTTTTGCCGCCAAGGAGGCGTTTGTCAAGGCGCTGGGCTGTGGTCTGCGCGACGGTTTGAGCTGGACCGATATCGAGGTGGTAAACGATGAACTGGGCGCGCCGCGGTTGCGCCTGGGCGGCTGTGCCGCCGCGCTGTTGCGCCAGCGTAATCTGGCGGCGCCTCATCTCAGTTGCAGCCATGAACGCGAATGTGCCGTGGCCGTGGTAATTCTGGAGACGTTATGAAATTGCTAAGTGCTCAGCAGATGCAGGATATGGATCGGTGTGCCATCGGTGAATATGGTATGCCGGGCATTGTTCTAATGGAAAACGCTGGTCGTGGTGCCGCTGCAATAATTGCCGACCGTTATAGCGCTCTGCGGCCTGGTCCGGTGTTGATTGTCGTTGGTAAAGGCAATAATGGCGGCGATGGTTTTGTCATTGCGCGTCATCTGACTAATCGTGGTTGGAATGTGCGGCTGCTGGTGTTGGCGCAGCGCGAGCAGATCGGTGGTGATGCCGCAGCTAATCTGTGTATCCTTGAGCACAACGGTGATGATATCGCCTACGCGCCCGACAGTGCCAGCTTCAAGCATCTGTGGCCCGGGTACAACAATAGCGTTCTGGTTGTCGATGCCATCTTTGGTAACGGGCTCAACAGCGAGATTCGCGGTCATTATCGTGACGCGGTGCTGGCGATCAATGCATTGGGGGTGCCGGTGGCAGCGGTGGATATGCCATCGGGTATTGACGCCACCAGCGGCGCCGTGCTGGGCGCCGCAGTCCAGGCTGATTGCAGTATTTCGTTTGCCTGCGCCAAGGTTGGCCAGGTCAGTTATCCCGCCTGTGATTTTGGTGGTGAGTTGTTTGTGGTTGATATAGGGATGCCGGCGCGTTTACAGGCACAAGTTGGTGAACGCTATATGCTGGTGGATGAGGAGCAGGCGCGTGTATTGCTGCCGCCGCGTCCTGCCAGTGGTCACAAAGGCACCTTCGGTCACACGCTGGTGGTAGCCGGTTCCAGCGGTAAAAGCGGTGCTGCCCGTTTGTGCGCTACGGCAGCGTTGCGCAGTGGTTGCGGTCTGGTAACGCTGGCGCTGCCGCAATCACAGCAGCAGGTGGCCGCAGTTGGCACGGCAGAGGTGATGACCATTGCCTGCGTCGACGAAAACGGCGCTTTTGGCGCCGATTGTGTCAACCAGATTGAGCAGGCCTGGCGGGATAAAAACGTCCTTGCCCTGGGACCGGGGCTTGGTCAGGAGAGTGGCGCGCGCCGACTGGTGGAGTTTGTTGTCGCCGCTTGTCCGGTGCCGCTGGTGCTGGATGCCGATGCTCTCAACTGTATCAGCGCTAACGCCACTATATTGGCCGGGCGCGCCAGTGGCACGGTTATCACGCCCCATCCGGGGGAAATGGCGCGCATAACCGGCTTGACAACGGAAGAAATTCAACGCAACCGCGTGGCGGTAGCAGCGCAGTGGGCGGAAAAACTTAACAGTGTTGTGCTGCTTAAAGGAGCACGCACTGTCATTGCCGCGCCTGATGATCGGGTGTGGATCAACAGCAGTGGCGCCAGCGGTATGGCTAGTGCCGGGATGGGCGATGTTCTCACCGGTGTTATCGCTGCGTTGGTGGCCCAGGGCATGGAGCCGTTTGCGGCGGCGGCACTGGGCGCTTATCTGCATGGTCGCGCCGCTGAATTGTGCGCACAAGAGTTCGGCAGCGTCGGCTATCTGGCTGGCGATGTGATGGAACGGCTGGGACAGGCACGGCAGCAGTTGATCGATGGTGGTATCTAGGTGGCCGGGGTAGTTATCGAAACCGCCACCGTTGCTGCAACCGAGGCGCTGGGGCGGCTGCTGGGCGAAACCGTGTCCGCCGGGGCGCTGCTGCTGCTGTATGGCGAGCTGGGTGCCGGGAAAACCTGCTTGGTGCGCGGTGTAGCCGCCGGGCTGGGGGTGGATAAAGCCGTGCCGATTACCAGCCCCACCTATACACTTATGAACAGTTATAGCGGTCGCTTGCCGCTGTATCACTTTGATTTGTACCGTCTTGGCGATGCTGATGAATTGGCGGAACTGGGTTTTGAGGAGTACTTTTATGGCGATGGTGTGGCCGTGGTGGAGTGGCCGCAGCGTGGTGGAGATTTCGCTGCGGCGGTGCTGGAAGTGCTGATCACCGTTGTCGATGAAAAGCGGCGGCGCATAGAAATCAGGACGACGGCGTCGGGGTATGCCACTGTCATGGCGGCGCTGCGTCGTTTTGGCGGCGGCGTATCATGATTACTGCGCTGATGCGGCCTCAGGCTGTGGCGGTAAAAAGCAAGCAGTGGCGGCGAAAAAGTTTTGCTTTTAATGCGTATACACTGTAAAAAACGCTATGCGCTGTTGCGTGTACTCTGGTGGCGGGATTTTAACGGATATTGGCCGGCCTGTTGCCGGTTGTTGTCGTGTGAGATAAACTGCCGTGTGGCAGATAAAGGAGGAACACCCTAATGGCTTTGGTAGTACAAAAATACGGTGGCACTTCTGTAGGAACCATCGAAAAAATTCGCAATGTGGCGCGCCGGGTGGCGCGTACCTACGATGAGGGTAACGATGTGGTGGTGATTGTCTCCGCCATGTCGGGCGAAACCAACAAGTTGGTGGCCCTGGCCGAGGAGATGTGTGAATTTCCCAGCGAGCGCGAGTACGATGTGCTGGTTTCCACCGGCGAGCAGGTTACCATTGCTTTGCTGTCCATGTGTCTGCAGGATATGGGCTACAAGGCCAAGAGTTATCTCGGCCACCAGATTCCCATTATTACTGATAGCGCCTCGTCGCGGGCGCGGATCCTTGAAATCGGTGAAGAGAATATCCGCGAAGACCTGAAGAACGGCACCATTGTGGTGGTGGCCGGTTTCCAGGGCGTGGACGCTCAGGGTAATATCACCACCCTGGGGCGCGGCGGCTCCGATACTTCGGCGGTGGCTGTTGCCGCCGGACTCAAGGCCGACGTGTGCGAAATCTACACCGATGTGGATGGCATTTACACCACCGATCCGCGGATTGTTCCCAACGCCAGCAAGCTGGAGAAAATCTCCTACGAGGAGATGCTGGAGATGGCTTCTCTGGGCGCCAAGGTGTTGCAGATCCGTTCGGTGGAATTTGCCGACAAATACAATGTGGTAATTCATGTACGTTCCAGTTTTAACGATAATCCCGGAACTCTGGTTATGAAGGAGGATGCAGATATGGAGACCGTGCTGGTTTCAGGTGTAACTTGCAACAAGGATGAGGCTAAAATTTCGGTGCGGGGCATTCCAGACAAGCCGGGTATCGCGGCGGGTATTTTTGTGCCCTTGTCCGAGGCCAATATTACCGTGGATATGATTATCCAGAATGTGTCTCTCGATGGATTTACCGACATCACCTTTACCGTACCCAAAGGCGATTTGAAAAAAGCGATGAAGATTGTCGAAGGGGTGTTGGAGGATATCGGCGCCAAAGGGGTGGAATGTGACGACAAGGTGGCCAAAATCTCCATCATCGGTGTCGGTATGCGCTCCCATTCCGGTGTTGCCAGCAAAATGTTCACCACCCTGTCACAGGAAGGAATCAATATCCAGATGATCTCCACCAGTGAGATCAAGGTCTCCTGCATTATTGAAGATAAATACACTGAATTGGCGGTGCGGGTGTTGCACGATGCATTTGAATTGGGCAGCGACGACTAAGGGTGCGCTGGAGGAGGAACGGTTATGAGTCAGATACTGTTGTATGATACTACCCTGCGCGATGGGACACAGGCGGAGGATATTTCGTTTCTGGTGTCCGACAAGGTGCGCATTGCCCAGCGTCTGGACGAGTTGGGTATCCATTATATCGAAGGGGGTTGGCCGGGTTCCAATCCCAAGGATATCGCCTTTTTTGAGGAGATAAAAAATGTAACCCTGCACCAGGCGAAGATTGCCGCCTTTGGTTCCACCCGCCGCGCCCGGGTAACCCCGGAGCAGGACAACAATATCCAGACTCTGATCAAGGCTGATCCCGATACAGTAACTATTTTCGGTAAAACCTGGGATTTCCATGTGCGTGAGGCGCTGCGTATTTCGCTGGAGGAAAACCTGGAGCTGATCAACGACTCTCTCGCCTACCTCAAGCAGCATATCGGTGAGGTGATCTACGATGCCGAGCACTTTTTCGACGGCTACAAGGCTAATCCCGATTACGCCATCAAAACCCTCAAGGCGGCCCAGGATGCCGGTGTCGACTGTATCGTTTTGTGCGACACCAACGGTGGCACCCTGCCCAACGAGTACCCGGAAATCATGGCGGCGGTCAAGGAGGCCGTCTCCACGCCTCTGGGGATTCACGCCCACAACGACGGCGAGTGTGCTGTGGCCAACTCGCTGATGGCGGTGGCTCTGGGGGCGGTGCATGTTCAGGGTACGATAAACGGCTTCGGCGAGCGCTGTGGCAACGCTAATCTGTGCTCCATCATTCCGGCACTCAAATTGAAATTGGGTAAGGAGTGTGTCAGTGATGAGCAGATGAAGACTTTGCGCAGCGTATCGCGTTATGTCTACGAGCTGGCCAATCTTATTCCCAACAAGCATCAGCCTTATGTGGGTAACTCAGCCTTTGCTCACAAAGGCGGGGTGCACGTTTCCGCCATTCAGCGACATCCGGAAACCTACGAGCACATGCGACCGGAAAAGGTCGGCAACACCACGCGGGTGCTGGTTTCCGATTTGTCCGGGCGCGCCAATATCCTTGCCAAGGCCGAGCAGTTCAACATCGACCTCGACAGCAAGGATCCGGTAACCCTGGAGATTCTGGAAAATATCAAGGAGATGGAGAACAAAGGCTACCAGTTTGAGGGCGCCGAAGCGTCGTTTGAGCTGCTGATGCGTAAGGCGCTGGGCAATCTGCGCCACTATTTTTCGGTGGTGGGTTTCCGAGTTATCGACACCAAGCAGAGCGAGAACGACAAGCCCATGTCCGAGGCCACTGTCAAAGTGAAGGTTGGCGGTCGCATTGAGCACACCGCCGCCGAAGGCGACGGGCCGGTAAACGCGCTGGATAACGCATTGCGCAAGGCACTGGAGCATTTTTATCCGCAACTGGCCGATATGCGCCTGCTCGACTACAAGGTGCGCGTGCTGCCCAGCGGCCAGGGTACCGCCTCGGTAACCCGGGTGCTCATCGAATCCGGCGATGCCGATTCGCGCTGGGGTACCGTCGGTGTCAGTGACAACATCATCGACGCCTCCTACCATGCGTTGATCGATGCGTTGCAGTACAAACTGGTGAAGGATGCCGGTTAGGGCGATGATGCCATTTTAGTGTAGCAGCTGCTTGCAATTTCAAAGGGAGAATCCGCGAACGGTTCTCCCTTTTTTGTCTGGCCGCTTGAATAAAGGTAAAGAAAATTTTAACTGCTGGTGTAACACGGGTGAATTTGCTACTATTGCCGTCGGTTTACTGTGATGTCTGTGCTTTATGTGAGGGTGCCTGATGGCGGATGTTTTTATTGGCCGACAACCAATTTTTGATCGCAAGATGCGCGTGTACGCCTACGAGCTGCTCTATCGCCATGGCTATGTTAATCACGCCGAAATCACCGATATCAATGCGGCCAGCAGCGAGGTAGTGGTCGATTCCCTGGTGGAATTGGGGTTGCACCGTCTGGTTGGTGATTGCAAGGCATTTTGTAATTTTACCCGCGATTTTCTCCTTGCCGGGGCCAATATTCCCTTTAATACCAGTCAGCTGGTTGTGGAGGTTCTGGAAACGGTAACGCCGGAAGTGAAAGTTCTGGAGGCGATTCGCAGTCTGTCCAGCCGCGGGCATCTAATCGCTCTGGACGATTTTGTCTTTACTGATGATTTGCTGCCGCTGGTGGAGCTGGCCGATATTGTCAAGATCGATGTGCTGGCCTTGACTCGCGCCCAGGTGGCTATGCAGGTGCGCAAACTGCGCCGGGTGAAAAAACTGCAGTTGCTGGCGGAAAAGGTGGAGAATAACGACGACTACGCTTTTTGCAAGGCGTTGGGTTTTGACCTGTTTCAGGGTTATTTTTTCAGCAAACCGCAGGTGGTGTCGGGACGTAAAATTTCTCCCAGCCGAATGGCGGTTTTACGCCTGATGGCAGAATTGCAGCGACCCGATATCGACCTGGCCAAGCTGGAGGAGATTATCCAGACCGATGTCAACCTCAGTGTCAAGCTGCTGCGTCAGATCAATTCCAGTTTTTACAGCCTGCTTTCCGAGGTAAAATCGATCCGTCAGGCGATAATTTATCTTGGCCTGCAGCATATCCGCAGTTGGGCATGTATTGTCGCCATGGGTGCGGTGAGTGAAAAACCGCAGGAAGTGATGGCCATGGCGCTGGCGCGCGCCAAGATGTGTGAGATAATGTCCAGAAGTGACGATAATGAAGTGAAGGGGATCTACTTTACCGTAGGTTTGTTTTCGTTGCTGGACGGCATTCTTGATTCGCCCATGGAGGAGATTCTTGCAAGTTTGCCACTTTCCGATGAAGTGAATGCCGCTTTGCTGGAACGCAAGGGGGAGTTGGGGCGTACTCTGATGTGCGTGGAGGCCTACGAGCTGGCCAACTGGGACGATGTGGTTGCCTGTGGTTTTGAACAGAATCTGGTACGCGATGCCTATTTGCAGGCCATTGAGTGGTCGTCGCAAGCATTGGAAAGCCTGCTGTGATAGCGCAGCGTGTATTTGCTCCGGCCAAGGTTAATTTGTGTCTGCATGTATTGGCGCGGCGCGGCGATGGTTATCATCGGGTGCAGATGCTGATGCAGCAGGTGGCTCTGTATGACGAAATTGACATTGCGGTAACTGACAGCGGTCGCGTTGATCTGATGTGTAGTTGTGCCGAGGCCGGGGCTGGTGCTGACAACCTCGTTGCCCGCGCTGCCCAAGTTGTGCTGAATCGAGATAGCGCAGGCCGCGGCCTGGCCATCACTCTTAACAAGAATATCCCCGTCGCTGCCGGCCTGGGCGGTGGCTCTTCTGATGCCGCTGTGACGTTGCAGGCGGTTAACAACTTGCTGCAGTTGGGCCTGGAGTATGAAGATTTGCATGCCGAGGCGGTGCGCCTGGGAGCAGATGTGCCGTTTTTTCTCCAGCGCTGCGCGGCGTGGGCGTGTGGTATCGGTGAGAAACTCAGCCCGGTGGTTATCAGGCCTGAATTTTACCTGTTGCTGGTTAATCCAGGTCAGGCCGTGTCTACCGCCGCAGTGTACGGGGCATTGCAGCCGTCCATGTATTCTGAGCGTGTCGAGTTGCCAGGGTGTATTGATAGCCGTGATATGTTGCTGGAGTTGTTGCATAACGATCTCGAAGCTCCCGCATTGGCGCTATGTCCGGTTATCGCCGATATAAAAAACCTGCTGCGTAGTTCTGGTGCCGATGGTGTGCTGATGTCGGGCAGTGGTGCCACAGTGTTCGGGCTGTTTTTTTCACGCAGTGCTGCGCAAAATGCTCTGACAACGATAAGCGAAAGTGGTGTTCACTGGGTGCGATTGGTGAAGCCGCTGCGGGGCAGTTAAAATTGATGCGAAAACCGGGACGCGGCAAATTTTTTTATTTACACGTACAGGCGATTGTTGTATAACCCCTGCACGAAACGGATGACTGTCGCCGTTATGGTACATTCCGGCAGGAAAACCTGAGAACGGTTCAGGTGATTCGTAAGTTCTACGATGGGGCGTCGCCAAGCGGTAAGGCACCGGATTTTGATTCCGGCATTCCCAGGTTCGATCCCTGGCGCCCCAGCCACTTTATCTCATAAACCTCTTGCGATGGCAGTTTGATCGGGAATCGGTCATGCGTTGAGAGGTTTTTTTTGTTTGTGCCCTAGTCAGGATACGTTGTGAATAAAATCAAACTCTTTGCTGGCAATGCCAACCCGTTGCTGGCGCGGCAGATTTGTGAACATCTCGCCGTGCCGCTGGGCAGTGCCAAAGTCAAAACCTTCTCCGACGGTGAAATAATGGTAGAGGTGGGAGAGAACGTACGCGGCTGTGATGTGTATGTTATCCAGTCTACCAGTGCGCCCACCAACAACAATCTGATGGAATTGCTGATAATGGTTGATGCCCTTAAACGGGCCTCGGCGCACAGCATAACAGCGGTAATGCCGTATTTCGGTTATGCTCGTCAGGATCGCAAGGTGGCACCGCGCACGCCGATTACCAGTAAGCTGGTGGCAGATCTTATCGCTGTATCAGGTGTTGATCGCCTTCTCACCATGGATTTGCACGCCGGTCAGATTCAGGGATTTTTCGATATTCCTGTCGATCACCTCTATGCGGCGCCGGTGCTGCTCGAAGATATCCAGAAGCAATTTGACAAGCGGATAGTGATCGTTTCCCCTGACGCTGGCGGCACTGAACGGGCGCGGGCGTTTGCCAAGCGTCTTGATGCCGGGCTGGCCATTATCGACAAGCGGCGCAGCGGTCCCAACGTATCTGAGGTGATGCACATTATCGGCGATGTGAAGGATCAGCTGTGTGTGATCGTCGACGATATGATCGATACCGCCGGTACCCTGTGTCATGCTGCCACTGCATTGCAGGATGAGGGCGCCAGTGCGGTGTTTGCTTACGCTACTCATGCCGTGCTGTCTGGCGCAGCGCTGGAGCGGATTGATAACAGCTGCCTGGATGAAGTGGTGGTCTCCGATACCATTGTTTGTTCGCACAAAGCCGAACAATGTGGAAAATTGCGGATTCTGCCGGTGGCCGGCCTGCTGGCGGAGGCTATCAAGCGGATTCATGCCAACGAATCGGTAAGCTCACTGTTTGTATGATAAAAAACCAAGTAGGCGGTATCAGGTGGTATCGTCGTTGCTTTATCTGGAGGTAATAAAACCATGGCACAAGCTGAATTGAATGTAGCCCTGCGCAAGCGGGTTGGTAAAGGTGGCGCCCGCAGCGCGCGGCGTGCCGGGCTGGTTCCCGGAGTGGTATACGGTCCCAAGATTGAGTCCTGCGCGGTTAGCGTTGAACCTAAGGCGCTTAAGGATGCCATTGCCGGTGAAGCTGGCTGGAACACCATGCTTACCCTGGTTGGTGACGGCCCGTTCAACGGCGTGCTGGCGGTGGTGAAAGATATGCAGGTAGATGCCATCACGCGTGTGCCTACCCACGTTGATTTCCATGCCATCAATGCCGACGAAGCGGCATCGTTCATGGTGCCGGTAAACCCGGTGGGGAAATCGAAGGGCGAGAAGGAAGGTGGCAACCTGCAGGTGATCCGCAAAGAGCTGGAAGTTGTCTGCCTGCCCAATGCTGTTCCCGCTGCCATTGATATTAATGTTGAAGAACTTGCCATCGGCGATGTTGTTCACGTTGCAGATATCGAAGCGCCTGCCGGGGTTGAAATCCCCCATGATGTAAACTTCACTGTAATCACAGTTGTTGGCTTCAAGGCCAGTGAGGATGAGGAAGGTGAAGAAAGTGAAGACGTTGCAGAGGAAACTGTAGAGGAAGAGTAGAACGGTGCGCCTGATTGCTGGTCTCGGTAATCCCGGCGAGCGCTATGCCTTTACCCGTCACAATATCGGGTTCATGGCGGTGGATGCTCTGGCGCGGCGCTGCGGCGTTGCCGTCAGCAAAAAAGGGCATCAGGCGCTATACGGTATGGGGCGTTGCGCTGGTGAGCAGGTGATGCTGCTGTGTCCGCAGACTTTTATGAACCTCAGCGGTGCCAGTGTGGCATCGGCGTACAAATCCCTCGGTATAGCGCCGGGGGATTTGATCGTGATACACGATGAAATAGATCTTCCCTATGGTGAAGTGCGTATCAAGTCCGGTGGCGGTCACGGCGGCCATAACGGTTTGCGCCATATTCATCAGGTATTGGGGGATGACGGGTATGTTCGGGTGCGTATCGGTGTCGGTCGTCCCACAGGTGGCGATGTAGCTGATTATGTTCTCAGGCGGTTTGGTGCCAGTGAAAAAAAGGATTTGGCTAAGGTGCTCGATTATGTTGCCGACATGGTTGAGGTGCTGTTGACCGATGGGGTGCAGCAGGCCATGTGTGCATGTAACGGGCGCAATATTTTACATTCATCGGATTGAACAACAGGAGGAACGTAGACGATGGCATATTTTGCCGTAATTCTCGGGATAGTCGGTTTTGCTGCCGCTATCATGCTGTACAAAAAGGTTAAGGAACAGCCGGTAGGTAACGAATTGATGGCTGAAATTGCTGATGCCATTCACAACGGTGCCATGGCGTTTTTGCGCCGCGAGTATCAGGTGTTGGCGATCTTTGTCGGCGTGGTGTTTGTGTTGATTATGACGGGGATGGGGATTCAGACCGCCCTGGCATTTCTCGGCGGTGCTGCCTGCTCCATGACCTGCGGTTTTATCGGTATGCAGGCGGCGACTCACGCCAACGTGCGTACTACTGAGGCCGCGCGCCTCAAAGGTCAGGCCAGCGCGCTGGAAGTTTCCTACAACGGCGGTGCCGTTATGGGGCTGTCGGTTGCTTCCCTCGGTCTGGTCGGTGTTGGTATTGCTTATATCTTCTTTGGCGGCGATCATGAAACTGCCCGCTACATCAACGGCTTTGCCATGGGTGCATCTTCCATCGCTCTGTTTGCCCGTGTCGGCGGCGGCATTTACACCAAGGCCGCTGATGTCGGTGCCGACCTGGTCGGTAAGGTTGAAGCCGGTATTCCTGAGGATGATCCGCGTAACCCCGGCGTAATTGCCGACAATGTTGGCGACTGTGTTGGCGATACCGCCGGAATGGGTGCTGATATCTTTGAATCCTATGTCGGTTCCATTATTGCTACCATAGCTATTGCCGCTGCGGCCTCTCCAGAGCTGTTGGCCAAACTTGGTTCTGGTGAAGGAGTGCAGGCTGCTGCCATGGCGCTGCCGCTGCTTCTGGCTACTTTTGGACTGGTGTTCTCCGCTGCCGGTATCTACTCCATGAAGCGTTTTCAGGATAAGGATCCCGCTTCAGCTCTGCGTCTGACCACCTTTGTCGCCGCTGGCGGCTTTCTGGTGGCATCCATGTTCATTGTTCTGATTATGGGGCTGAAATTCGGCATCTTTCTGGCGCTGGTAGGCGGTACCTTTGCTGGTATCGCCATCGGTCTGGTTACTGAATATTACACTGCGGCGGCGCCGGTACAACGGATCGCCCAAGCGAGTAAAACCGGCCCGGCCACCAATATCATCAGCGGTCTCGCTGTCGGCCTGGAAAGTACCGCTGCGCCGATTCTGATTATCTGCGTCGGTATTCTGGTAGCTAACTACTTTGCCGGTCTGTACGGTATCGGCATTGCTGCTGTGGGTATGCTGGCCACTGTTGGTGTTACCATGACCGTTGACGCTTATGGTCCCATTGCCGACAACGCTGGCGGTATCTCCGAAATGGCCGGTCTCGGTCCCGAAGTGCGGGAGATTACCGACGGCCTGGACGCCATCGGTAACACCACTGCTGCCGTCGGTAAAGGTTTTGCCATCGGCAGTGCCGCTCTTACCGCCCTGGCGCTGTTCTCTGCTTACGCTACCACCGTTGGCCTGAAAGCCATCGACCTCGTTGAGCCGCGTGTTGTTGTAGGTTTATTCATTGGCGGTGTGTTGCCGTTCTTTATCGGTGCTCTCACCATGACCAGCGTCGGCAAAGCTGCCGGTGAAATGGTTGATGAGATTCGTCGTCAGTTCCGCGAAATTCCCGGCCTGCTTGAAGGTAAGGAAGGAGTCAAGCCGGAGCCGGAGAAGTGCATCGACATTGCCGCCAAATCGGCCCTTAAAGAGATGCTGCTGCCCGGTATTGTCGCTGTTGTGGCACCGGTGCTTGTTGGCTTTGTCCTCGGCAAAGAGTCTCTGGGCGGCATGCTCGCCGGTGCCACCCTCACCGGCGTACTGCTGGCGTTGATGATGTCCAACGGCGGCGGTGCCTGGGACAATGCTAAAAAATTCATCGAGACCGGCAAGGTTGAAGGTGAGAAGAAGGGTACCGAAGCTCACAGTGCCGCTGTTATCGGCGATACTGTAGGCGACCCGTTCAAGGATACCTCCGGCCCGGCCATGAACATCCTCATCAAACTGATGAGTGTTGTATCTCTGGTAATTGCGCCGCTGTTGGTCTAAACCCGGCAGATGCCGGATATCTGTTGCTGAACGCGATAGCCGGGACTGTGAGTCCCGGCTATCGTCGTATGGAGAAAGTGACGTTTATGGGTTTCAAGTGTGGCATTGTCGGTCTGCCCAACGTGGGCAAGTCGACCATATTTAATGCGATAACTTCCGCAGGTGCAGAGTCGGCCAATTACCCTTTTTGTACCATCGAACCGAATGTCGGCATCGTATCGGTACCGGATGAGCGCCTTGATGTGCTGGCAGAGATCGCCTCCTCGGAAAAAGTGATGCCGACGGTGATGGAGTTTGTCGATATTGCCGGTTTGGTGCAGGGAGCCAGCAAGGGTGAAGGGCTCGGCAACCAGTTTCTTGGTCATATCCGCCAGGTGGACGCCATTGCCAATGTGGTGCGCTGCTTTGACGATGAAAACGTGGTGCATGTCGATGGCAGTGTCGACCCGCTGCGTGATATCGACGTAATCCAGACCGAACTGAATCTGGCTGATCTGGAGGTGGTGGAGCGGCGTATGACGCGCATCGCCAAGCAGGCCAAAAGCGGTGATAAAGCGGTGCAGGCGGAGCTAGAGGTGCTGGAAAAAATTGCTGCGGTTCTCAACCAGGGGCTGCCAGCGCGCCGGGTAGAACTGAGCGACGACGAGCGCTACCTTGTGCGCGAGACACAGCTTATCACTATCAAGCCGGTACTGTATGTGGCTAATGTGGCTGAAGATGATCTGGCCGGAGAACACGATTACGTGACTGTAGTGCGTGAGTATGCCGCTGAACACGGGGCGGAGGTGGTGACTATCTGCGGCAAGATAGAAGCGGAACTGGCACAGCTGGACGCTGAAGACAAGCAGGAGTTTCTCGCTGAACTCGGTCTGGAACAGGCCGGTCTGGACAGGATGATCCACGCTGGCTACAGCTTGTTGGATCTGATCACCTTTTTTACCGCCGGGCCTAAGGAGTCACGCGCCTGGACCGTGCCTAACGGCGCTCTGGCACCGCAGGCGGCTGGAGTGATCCACAGCGATTTTGAAAAAGGCTTTATCCGCGCCGAGGTGATTAGTTACGCCGACTATGTGGCGGCACGCGGTGAGGCTGGAGCGCGTGAGCAGGGTACTCTGCGCGTCGAGGGCAAGGATTATCAGGTTCAGGATGGTGATGTGATGCATTTCCGTTTTAATGTTTAGCCTGAATCCGGGGTCATCTTCAGGTTTAACATAGACAATGTTGCGCTAATATGCTAATTAGCTCAATTCTGCAAGTCGGGTGTCAACGGGTGGCACTCGCTCCTTGTTCCGGGGAAGACCGGGGCTTATTATCCATGAGGAGGTTTACGCATGCGTACCTATGAAACAATTTTTATTGTTAATCCTCAGATTGTTGGCGATGAATACACCGCTGTGATCGAAAAGTTCAAAGGTGTATTGAGCAACCAGCAAGCTGAAATTCTCAAGTTGGACGAGTGGGGCACCAAACGCCTGGCTTATCCGGTGAAGAAGCACGAGCAGGGCACCTATGTGCTGGTAAATTATTCCGCTGGTAACACGGTGGTAAAGGAGTTTGAACGGCGGATGCGTCTTGACGATGCCATCATCAAGTTCCAGACAGTTCTGCTCGATGGTCCGGTTGAAGTGGCTGAAGAAGTTGCCGCCGAGTCCGACGTTCCTGCTGAGGAACCGGCTGCTGACGGTGAAGAGGTGGATGCCGACAAGCCTGCTGAAGATAATTCAGACAGTGCTGAAGATGACGCTGAATAACCAAACCACAATCTGGAAGGATTAAAACAATATGGCTTTCGTAAAAAAGGGTAACGCTCGCCGTCGTTTCAGTCGGCGTAAGGGATGTCGTTTTTGTGCCGATAACACCTTGAAAATTGATTATAAAGAGGTGCGCACACTGCGTTATTTTATTTCTGAGCGTGGCAAGATTGTGCCGCGGCGTATTTCGGGTAACTGTGCCATCCATCAGCGTAAGGTGACCGAGGCGATCAAGCGGGCGCGCAATATTGCGCTGCTGTCGTTTACCTCCAACAAGATGGTTGACTGATTGGCAGCACCTGTTGCCATGGGAAGTGGAGCCGAGGTGAAAACCAGGATTGTGCTGGTATCGGTGGCAGTGCTGGTGACCATGGGGCTGCTGCTGGTTGCACAGTACTTGGGACCGGCGGGCTCGTTTGTTAACTTGTTGCTGGCGGTACCGGTGGCGTATGTGGCCATGCGTGCTGGCATGTTGGCAGCATTGCTTGGCTTGGGTATTTGCGCTGTCCTGCAGTATTTTGATGGTCAGCCGTGGTCGGCGTTGATCTATGTGTTGCAGTATACAATTCCGTCGCTAGTGTTGCCGCTGCTGCTGAAGCGAGGTTACTCATTGCTGCGCAGCTGGTTTATCTGTCTGCTGCTGGCTAGCAGCGGTGCGATGGCAAGTGCGCTTCTGTTTGCTACCCGTTCCGGTAGTTCGCTGTCACAACTTGTGGCCAGTTATGTTACTGCTGAGGTAGCCAAAGCTCGCCAGGTGTACGAACAGGCCGATGTCAGCAAGGAACAGCTGCAACAGTTGTACGAAGTGCTGGATAAAACGGCGCTGTTTCTGCAACAGGCCTATGTTGGTCTGGCGGTGTTGTCTTTTGCCGCGATAATTGCCGTTACCATAGTCTTTTTGCGTTTGCTGGCATCAGAGCGGTACTATGTGCCGGCCATCTATTTTCACGAGCTGCGCGTACCCGATATGGTGATATGGCTGTTGATTGCAGCCGGGTTTGGCATGCTGGTCGACAGTCCGGCGCCGGTGCAGACGGTGTCGTTGAATGTGCTTACAGTGCTGCTGCCGCTGTATTTTTTGCAGGGAGTGGCGATTTTAACATTCTTTTTTCGTAAAAAGGGGTTCCCGGTTGTTACCCGGGTGCTCGGTTATATCCTTATACTGATTATCAATCCGCTGCCTCTACTGGTTACCGCAGTGGGGGTGTTCGATTTGTGGTTTGATTTCCGCAAACCGCGGGTGAAAACAACGTAGATCCTTTGTGGAGGAGAACGATGGAAATTATTTTGACAGAGAGTGTGGATGGTCTCGGTGAAATCGGCGAGATCGTGAATGTAAAGCCGGGCTATGCACGCAATTATCTGCTGCCTAAGAAGCTGGCCGTACGGGCTGATAAAAGTAATGTGAAGCAGCTTGAACATCAGAAGCGCCAACTGGAGCGCAAGGCACTCAAAGTGGCCAAAACTGCCGAGGCGCTTAAAACCAGACTTGAGGCGCTGAAGTGTCAGTTTGAGCTGCGTGCCGGTGAGGAAGGCAAACTGTTCGGTTCGGTTACCAGTGCCGATATTTTTGCCAAAATAAGTGAAGCGGAAATCGAGATTGATCGTAAAAAGATTCAGCTTGATGAGCCGATCAAAACCTTGGGCGAGCACAAGGTCAGCATTAAGCTGCCAGCGTCCGTGGTTGCTGAGCTTAGTGTCGAAGTTGTCGCCGCTGAATAGATTAGCGTTGTGCGGTTCCGTGCTGACTGCCGTCACGGCGGTGGTGCGGAACCGCATGCTCAACTACTCATGACCGAACAATCATCCCACCGTCTGCCACCGCAGAATATTGAGGCTGAGATGTCGGTTCTCGGCGGTATTCTGCTGGAGAACGATGCCCTCAACAAGGCGCTGGAAATTCTTGCGCCCGCCGATTTCTATCGCGAAAGCCACCGGCAGATATTCACTGCCCTTATCGCCCTGTCTCAGCGCAATGAACCAGCCGATCTGGTTACCCTTACCGCCCAACTCAAACAGCAGGATCAGCTTGATGCCGTTGGTGGCAGCAATTATCTGGCTACCCTGGTGGATTATGTGCCTACGGCGGCTAACATTGTCTACTACGCCCGTCTGGTAAAGGAAAAAGCGGTGGCGCGCCATATGATAAGTGTGGCAACTGAGATTGCCGCGCGTGGTTACGCTGGGCACGAGATGGAACAGACCCTGGATTGGGCCGAGAAGTCGATCTTCGAAATCAGCAACATGAAGATTCGCCCGTCCTATTTTTCTACCAGGGATATTTTGCAGGATACCTTTCGCGCCATTGAGCAGCTGTATGAGCGCAAGGAATTGATTACCGGTGTCGCCAGCGGATATGATGACCTGGACAAGATGACCGCCGGTTTCCAACGTGGCGATCTGATTATCATTGCTGGGCGGCCATCTATGGGTAAAACCGCCTTCAGTCTCAACATTGTTGAACATGCGGCCATGCACGCTGACAAACCGGTGTCGGCACTGATATTTTCCCTGGAGATGAGCAAGGAGCAATTGGTACAGCGGATGCTGTGTTCGGTGTCGCGGGTGGACGCCAGTCGCTTGCGTACCGGGCATCTGGGTGATTCCGACTGGCCCAAACTGACCAATGGTGCCGGATTGCTTTCGGACGCCAATATTTTTATCGATGATACACCGGCGATATCGGTGCTGGAACTGCGTGCCAAGGCGCGGCGGTTGAAGGCGGAACACGATCTTGGTTTGATTGTGGTCGATTACCTGCAACTGATGCAGGGCAATAATCCTGAGAGCCGCCAGCAGGAGATTTCCGAGATATCCCGTTCGCTCAAGGCGCTGGCCAAAGAGCTGAACGTGCCGGTGGTGGCGTTGTCGCAGCTCAATCGTTCACTGGAAAGCCGCACCGACAAGCGCCCCATGATGGCCGATTTGCGTGAATCGGGCGCCATTGAGCAGGATGCCGATGTGATAATCTTCGTTTACCGTGAGGCGGTGTACTGCGAAGCCTGCCGTCGGCGTGATAACAGTTGCGACCGCGGCCATGAGAACGATGCCGAAATCATCATCGGCAAACAGCGTAACGGCCCTATCGGAACCGTTCATCTAACCTTTCTGGGCAAATTCACCCGTTTCGAAAATCAGGCCCAGCGCAGCGACGACTATACGCCGTAGTCAGGAATGTGTGGCGCGCTCAGTTGCTGCCACGGCTGATTTTGATGCCGAGGACGGCGATCTTTTTTCTCAGGGTGTTGCGGTTGATGCCGAGTATGGCGGCAGCTTTTACCTGGTTGCCGCGGGTTCTTTCCAGGATAATGCGGATCAGTGGTCGTTCCATCTGATGCAGCACCATCTCGTACAGATCATTTACTTCGATAATATCTTTTTGCGCCAGGGATTTACGCAGCTTGTTTTCTATAAGTGTTTCGAGGGAATCATCATCCCCGGTCTGGTTGTTGTCTTGCTGTAACTGGGGGAAATCGTCCGGTTGCAGCATCTGCCCCTGGCTGAGCAGGCAGGCGCGCAGAATGGTGTTTTCCAGCTCGCGGATGTTGCCGGGCCAGTGATGGTGCTGTAACAGGCGCATGGCATCGTTGCTGCAATGGGTTATTCGCGACGAAAACTCGCTGTTGGCACGACCGATAAAATATTCCACCAGTGGCGGGATGTCGTCGCGCCGTTCGCGCAGGGGCGGCAGCGCCAGCGGCAGGACGTTGAGGCGGTAGTACAAATCTTCGCGAAAGGTGTTGTCGGCAACGCATTGCTCCAGATTGCGGTTGGTAGCGGCGATAATGCGTACATCGACGGGGATTGACTGATTGCCGCCGGTGCGGGTGATCTCTTTTTCCTGCAATACCCGTAAAATCTTGGTCTGCAGATCTAGTGACATATCGCCGATCTCGTCGAGAAAAATGGTGCCATGGTCGGCTTGTTCAAATTTGCCGGTTTTACGTTCTGTCGCGCCGGTGAAGGCACCCTTTTCAAAGCCGAACAGCTCGCTTTCGAGCAGATCGCGGGGGATGGCGGCGCAGTTGAAGGCCACAAACGGTTGTTGCGCCCGCTTGCTGTTGTTGTGAATGGCGCGGGCGATAAGCTCCTTGCCGGTGCCGGATTCGCCGGTGATCAGGACCGTAATATCCGATGTGGCCACCCGACCCAGCAGCTTGTACACCCGTTGCATGGGCGGGCTGTTGCCGATGATAGCTTTATCGCGGATGGGCTTGTTGTCGTCTGGAAGCTGCTGTTGTGCTACTTTCTTGTTGCTGAGCTCAATCTTGTCGACAATGTCGTTGAGTGCTTCTATGTCGAAGGGCTTGGTGATGTAGTCGAAAGCGCCACGTTTCATCGCTTCCACGGCATTTTCCATGGATGATTCAGCGGTCATCATGATAACCGGCAATTCTGGGTGCTCGCTGCGTATTTCGTCCAGCAGATCCAGTCCGCAGATATCGTCCATCTTTATGTCCACTATGGCCAGATCGTAATGATGGCGTTTCAACATGACGCGGGCGCTGCCGCCGTCGGCGGCTAGATCGCTTTTGATGCTCCGGCGTTTGAAGGCCCTGGATAGTACCCAGCGGATACTTTCTTCATCGTCTACAATTAGCGCGCGTTTTATTTTCATGTGGTTTGTCCTTTTTTGCTCCAGCTGGGGCGGATGTGATTCAGCGTTTCAGGGGCAGGTAGATGTAGCAACTGGTACCGGCGCCTGGTGTACTCTCGATGTTTAACAAGCCGTCGTGCTGATTGACGATCTTCTGGCAGATGGCCATCCCCAGGCCGCTGCCGCCGGACTTGGTGGTGAAAAACGGGGTAAATATTTTTTTCATGGTATCGGCATCGATTCCGCTGCCGCTATCATTGACGCTGATTACCACAAACGGCACCGGCTGGCGTCCGGGGATGCTCAAATGGTGTTCGGTGTTGATGCGGGTGGTGATGGTAACGCTGCCAGCGTCGGTGATGGCCTCGGCGGCATTTTTGATTATGTTGAGCAGCAGGCGGGTGATCAGTACCTCGTCGGCACTGATGGGGGGGATGCTGGGGTCGAGGTGCAGATGGAACGCGATGCGCCTGAACTGGGGTACCTGCTGCTGCAGCAGGACGATGTCCTGAATTATGCGGCTGATATTTACCTTGTCGAAGGTTCGTGGGCGCTCTCTGGTCAGATCCATCAATTCGTTGATAATGCCGTTGATGCGGTCGGTTTCCCGCACTATCACCTGGGTATATTCGGCCAGATCCGGGCGTTCTTCCATCTCTAGTGATAACAGTTGCGCCGCGCCACGGATGCCGCCGAGCGGATTTTTAATCTCATGCGCCAGACCGGCAGCAAGGGTGCCGAGCATGGCCAGGCGGTCGACCCGCTGGAGATCCTGTTGCAATTGATGCAGGTTGGCGGCGTTGTGCATGGTGAGAATAATGCCGCTCTGGTTACCGGCGTCGTTGTACAGCGGCGAAGCACTGGCACTGATCGGCAGCGGGGCGGAGTAAGCGCGGTGCAGAACGATGGTTTCATGGTCGGAGATGGAACGCGCCTCTTCCATAGCCACCCGGGCGAGGTAGAGAAGCTTATCCTCAGCGGCAAACAGTTGTGACAACGGCTGGTGCAGTGCCATGCGTGCTGAAAGGCCGGTGAGGTTTTGCGCTGCCGGGTTGATGAAAATAACGCTGTAGGTGTGGTCGGTAGCAATTATGGCTTCCGTAACACTGTTGAGAATGTTCAGCTCCAGTTGGTTGACCTGGCTGGGAGCCGGGGGGGGTACGGCAGTGCTCATGCTGGTTCCTCGTCGGCAGAGGGCGAAGTAGGCTGGGCGGTGGCCGGGCGGGCAGTCATAAAAAAAGTGCGTGCCAGTTCCGTGAGCTGGTGCGTGGTGGTGCAGCGGTTGACCCGGGCGCGAAATTCGCTGGCTCCACCGAGTCCGCGAGCGTACCAGCATAGATGTTTTCTCATTTCCAGCACGGTTTTTTTCTCACCGGCAGCGGCGCGATGTAGCTCAAGATGGCGCAGGGCTGTTTTTAGCCGTTGCTGCGGCGTTACCGCTGGTGGCGAGTGTCCCTGTTGGCGCAGCAGGATATCGCGGATAAGCCACGGGTTGCCGTAGCCACCGCGGCCAATCATGACGGCGTCGCAGCCGGTTTGTTGCAGCATGGCAATGGCGTCGGCCGCGCAGAAGATGTCGCCGCTGCCGATAACCGGAATGCTGATGCGTTGCTTCAAGGCGGCAATGTGTTGCCAGTTGGCGTGACCGGCAAAGCCCTGGCTGCGCGGTCGGGGGTGTAAAATGACTGCGTCGACCCCTTCATCGGCTGCCATGGCACCGATGGCGAGGAAGTTTTCGCTGTCATGATCCCAGCCGGAGCGGATTTTGACGGTAAATGGCCGGTCGGTGGCACGGCGGATAGCCCGGATGGCGTTTCTGGCTGTGGTTATATCCTGCAGCAAGGCGCTGCCGGCACCGCTGCGTACCACCTTTTTTACCGGGCAGCCCATATTGAGATCGATCATCTCGCCATAATCAGAGGCGATGCGCGCCGCTGTTGCCAGCACCTCTGCCTCAGCACCGAACAGCTGCACTGCAAATGGTTTTTCCACTGTGGAGCGTTCGAGCAGTTGCCGGGTGCGGGCGCCAGCGCGGATGAGACCATTGGCGCTGACCATTTCTGAGTAAACCAGCGCTGCGCCGGCGGCAATATTGATCTGGCGGTAGGCCGAATTGCTGATTCCCGCCATGGGGGCGAGAATAACATTGTTTTTCAGGAGTAATTTGCCGATGTAAAGATTGTCTCTGCTCATAATTTGGGCACTCTAGCATGTGGCGGCGGAAGTTGTGAACGCAAAATTGCCGCTATCGGCAAGGTTTCCCGTCCTGTTACCGCAATAATTATACTGTATACAAAAATAGCTTGACGCTACTGGTTGAGTTTGCTAAAACTTCGTGTGGAAAAAGTGTTGGAATAAACACTGTTTCATCGCAGGTTCCGCTTTGCTTGGGGCTCGTCTAGGGGGATAAGCCGCAAGTGAGGTATTTATGTAGTTGGCTGGCAGCGTGAGTTGCCCGGTTTTCATTCCATTTAGAAGGAGAGAAAAATGTCCACATTGAAGGAAGTGTTGAGAAAGAAGATTGAAGAGCATCGTCCCCGGACTATCAAACTGGTAAAAGAGTTTGGTGATGTTTCTCTGGGTGAGGTTACCATCGCTCAGGCTATCGGTGGTGCTCGTGGCATCAAGTGCCTGGTTACCGATATCTCCTACCTCGACCCCATGGAAGGCATCCGTTTCCGTGGCATGACCATTCCTGAGACTTTTGCGGCGCTGCCCAAGGTTCCCGGCAGTGACTATCCTTATGTTGAGGGTTTCTGGTATCTGCTGCTCACCGGCGATGTTCCTACCATGGAGCAGACTCTGGAAGTTGTTGAAGACTGGAAGAGCAAGTCTCAGCTGCCTCAGTATGTAATCGATGTAGTTCGCGCCCTGCCGCGTGATTCTCATCCCATGGTAATGTTCTCCGCCGGTATCCTCGCCATGCAGCGCGATTCCATCTTTGCCAAAAACTACGCTGCCGGCAAGTTCAACAAGATGACCTGCTGGGAAGATATGTATGAAGATTGTAACAACCTGATGGCCAAACTGGGTCCTCTGGCTGCTTACATCTATCGCATGAAGTACAAGGCAGATACCCACATTCCTGCTGATCCTAACCTGGATATGGGTGGTAACTTCGCTCACATGATCGGCCAGTGTGAAGAGTACAAGGATGTTGCCCGTATGTACTTCATCCTCCACTCCGACCACGAGTCCGGCAACGTTTCTGCGCATACCACTCACCTGGTTGCTTCCGCTCTGTCCGACTGCTACTATGCATACTCTGCTGGTATCAACGGTCTGGCCGGCCCGCTGCACGGCTTGGCAAATCAGGAAGTTCTCGGTTGGACTCAGAACTTCATGCAGAAACTCGGTGGCGAAGTACCTACCAAAGAGCAACTCGAAGAAGCTCTGTGGGACACCCTCAACAGCGGTCAGGTTATCCCCGGTTACGGCCACGCCGTACTGCGCAAGACCGACCCGCGTTACACCTCGCAGCGTGAGTTCTGCCTCAACACCCCGGGCCTCAAAGATTATCCGCTGTTCCAACTGGTCAGCATGATCTACGAAGTAGCTCCCAAGGTACTTGAGAAGCACGGTAAAGCCAAGAACCCCTGGCCGAACGTTGACGCTCAGTCCGGTGTTATCCAGTGGTACTATGGCCTGACCGAGTATGACTTCTACACTGTACTGTTCGGTGTGGGTCGTGCGCTGGGTTGCCTGGCCAACATCACCTGGGACCGCGCTCTCGGTTACGCTATCGAGCGTCCCAAGTCTGTTACCACAGCAATGCTCGAAGAAGCCGCTGGTATCAAGTAAAACAAGCGCTTTTTATATGTTCAGTATCAGAAGGGGTGTCCGTACGGGCACCCCTTCTGTTGTTTGTGCGCCATGGCAAGTGGACCTGTTGACACGCGCACATGCGACGTATAGTATCTTGCCAATTTTATAAAACGTTGCCGGGGCAAATTAAATAACATGAAAAAAATAGTTATCTCACTGTCATTACTGCTGGCGCTGCTGTGTTGTGTCGGCGTGGCTGGTGCAAATGTGGAGCTGGCGCTCAAAGGTAAAAAAGCCCAGCTGATCAGTGAGGTTTATCAATATGATGGCGTGGTCTATCTGGCGATTGACGATGTGTTGCCAGCTCTGGGCTTGCGTGGTTACTGGGATAGCGTTGCCCATTGCTATAAAATCCGAACGCCCATGGGGCGGGCCACCTTTTTCCCGGGAGGCCGTTATTTACGCATTGGTGACCGGTTTTTGCCCATACGTCATCCGTGCCGTTTTATTGATGGAAAGCTGCGGGTGTCGCAGGATTTTGTCGAAGAAACGCTGTCACGCCTGGTTGTCGGCAGCATCTATTTTCGTAATCTTGATCCGGCGCGAGCCATAGCGGTAGCAAACGATAACAGCGATGATATATATGGCGCATACTCATTTCTGGTGCGCAGTGATCGTGAGCGCCGCAGTACCCGTTTGCGCGCGGTAGCCATAGATCCGGCTCATGGTGGTGATGACAGCGGAACGGTGGGGATTGACAATCTCAAGGAAAAAACTGTGGTGCTGGCGGTGGCGCGTAAGCTGGAAAAGCGGCTGAAAATGCGGCTGGGCATTCCGGTTTATTTAAGTCGTAACGACGATTATTCTCTCGATCTGCGTCAGCATCTGGCTTGCGCTGATCATGACGATGTTGATGCTCTGGTGCAGTTGCACGCCCAGGCTTCGCTGAGCGGTGATGTTCACGGTGTGCATCTGTACGTAAGGTCGAGTTCCGGCACTCTTTCTGGCCGGGGTCGAACCGATCCCAGCCTTATTCTGGCTCTCAGTGTGAGTGAGGCGTTGCGCGACGCCGGTTTTGACGTGGTGGAAGTCGCCCCCGCGCATCTTGTTACCACCGGCAAAGGAAATCTCCCCACTGTCGTTATAGAGATGGGCTATCTCACCAACAGTGACGATGCGGCGGTTTTGGGGAGCGATAATGGTCAGCAACGTATGGCAAACGCCATCTTCAGTGGTCTTGAGGCGTTTGCCAAGGCCAGCAGAAAAACAGGAGAAACTAATTGACTGTAACAACACGTAGTTATAACCGTAGCGCCGACCAGTTACGCCCGTTGTCCATGGAGCGAGGTTTTACCCGTTACGCCGAAGGTTCGGTATTGATCAGTTGCGGCGATACCAAAGTGCTGTGTAATGCCAGCGTCGAAGATGGAGTACCGCCATTTATGCGCGGCCAGGGGCGTGGCTGGGTAACAGCTGAATATTCCATGCTGCCGCGTGCCACCGTTAGCCGCAACAGTCGCGAATCCACCAGGGGTAAGGTAGCTGGGCGCACCCACGAAATTCAACGTCTTATCGGGCGTTCCCTGCGCGCGGTGGTCGATTTTGAGCTGCTCGGCGAGCGTACCATCCGCATTGATTGCGATGTGCTCCAGGCTGACGGCGGAACGCGTACTGCCTCTATTACCGGCGCCTATATAGCCCTGGCCGATGCGGTAAATACGTTGCTGGCATCTGGCAGCATAGCCGACAATCCTCTTGCCGATAGTGTATGTGCCATCAGTGTCGGTATGGTTAACGGCCAGCCGTTACTTGATTTGGACTACAGTGAAGATAGCAGTGCTGATGTGGATATGAATATCGTTATGACCGGTTCCGGCAAGTTCGTCGAAATACAGGGAACGGCTGAGGCGGTTCCTTTCAGCTGCGATCAGTTTGACCAGATGCGCAAACTGGCCATGAACGGCTGCCGTGAAATTACCAGTTTGCAGCGGCAGATAATGGCGGGGTAGAGAGATGGTAAAACTGATACTTGCCACCCGGAATGAAGGGAAATTACGGGAGATGCGCCAGATGCTGGCCGATTGTCCAATTGAGGTCGTTGGACTGGATGCCTATCCCGATGTTGTCCCCGCCGAAGAAGATGGCACAACTTTTGCTGAAAATGCCAGAAAAAAAGCCCTTGCCGTAGCATCTCAAACCGGCGAGTTGGCTTTGGCGGATGATTCCGGCCTATGCGTTGCCGCACTGAATGATCGGCCAGGCGTTTATTCAGCTCGTTATGCCGGTGAAAATGCCAGCGATGCCGCTAATAACGCTCTGCTGCTGCGTGAAATGGCTGCCGTGGCGGATGGACAGCGCCAAGCTGCCTATTTTTGCGTCATGGCGTTGTGCACACCGCAGGGAGAGTGCCAGCTGTTTGAAGGTCGCTTAGACGGCGAGATTCTGCGCCATGAAGTTGGCAGTGGCGGTTTTGGCTACGATCCGTTGTTTCGCGTCTGTGGTGATGAACGCAGCGTGGCCCAGATCAGTTTGGAGGAAAAAAACCGTTTCAGCCACCGAGCCAGGGCGTTGCGGCAAGTTATTGAGGTTCTCAAAGGTAAATTTGTGGCGTAAGTCGTTGTTATGTGCTAAAAGAAAGACTTCATGAACGGTATGGGTGTTTATTAGCCGTGCCATTAATGTGGAGTGCGCGTTCAAGGCAGTTTTATAAATTGTGTTTCAGGGGTAATTAATGATTCTGAATTCAGATTGCTACAAGCAGATGTTGGATAACCTGTCGGAGGCGGTGTACTGCACCGATACCGAGCGGCGGATTATGTATTGGAATAAAGCCGCCGAACAACTAACCGGCTACAGTGCCGAAGATGTGATTGGCAAAATGTGTGAGGATGGTCCCCTCAAACACGTGGATATGGAAAACGAGCCACTGTGCGAGGAATATTGCCCCCTGGCACAATGTATAAAAACCGGTCAGTCCCAGGAAAAGATGGTCTTTTTCGCCCACAAAGACGGCCGTCGCGTTCCGGTGATAGTTAAAACCAGCGCCGTCTACGACGAGAATGACACCATCGTCGGCTCGGTGGAGATGTTTTCCGACGCTTCGGAGTTGTTGGAAATAAAAGAAATGAATACCGAGCTGCGCCGCCAGACTCATCTCGACCGTCTCACCGGCGTACCTAACCGCCAGGCATTTCTCGACGCTCTCGACCGCGAATGGTACCGCTTCAAACGCTATCAGACGCCGTTTTCCATCGTTGCCCTCGATATCGATTACTTCAAACAGTTCAACGAGGCCTATGGCCGTTCCAAGGGCGACAAGGTGCTGCAGTGGCTGGTTACCCGCCTTAAATCATCCCTGCGTCGCGCCGATATCCTGGGCCGCATCGACGGTGATAAATTTATGGTGTTGCTGTCGTTCTCCAACCGCAAATCGACCATGAAAGTTGCCAACATGATTCTCGATATCGTGCGCAACGAGCAGTGTCTCGATCTGCCCATCGCCATGACCGTCAGTATTGGAGCGGTGACTATTGAGGAGAACGAATCCCTCGACAGTGTATTATCGCGGGTGGAAAAGGCGCTGGCCCGCTCCAAGGAGATGGGGCGCAACCAGGTTACCTTCTGGGGCTGAGCGGCGGATTTGCTTGACATTTTTTCGTGCCAGTGTTAGAAGCCGTCGATTGCTTTTAACGCCAACGCCAGCCCGTGCGCCATGTGGGTGCGGGCGCTATTGTGGAGGAACAACACACCATGGAGAGAACATTCGCCATCATCAAGCCCGATGCCTTTGCCGCCGGCAACGCCGGTGAGATCATCGCCCGTATTTACGCCGAAGGTTTCAAAATTGTCGGCCTTAAAAAACTGTATCTGAGCAAGGTGGAAGCCGAAGGTTTTTACTATGTGCACAAAGAACGGCCCTTTTTCGGCGAATTGACCGACTTCATGAGCAGTGGCCCGTGTGTGGTAATGGTGCTCGAAGCGGAAGATGCCATCCGCAAGTGGCGTGACCTCATGGGCGCCACCAACCCCGCCGAGGCGGCGGAAGGTACCCTGCGCCGTCAATTTGGCAGCAACATTGGTGAGAACGCCACCCACGGTTCCGACGCCCCGGAAACCGCCGCGTTTGAGATCTCCTACTTCTTCTCCGGTTTGGAGCTGCTGTAGGCTGATTAAGGTTAATGCCTGCTTGAGAAAACGAGGCCCTTCGGATACAATCCGAAGGGCTTTTTTTAATGGTGGATAACAACATGAACAGGTGGCGGGAGCAGATGAACGCGCAGCAGGAAAAACAGGATCTTAAAGAGTTCACCCCGGATGAGCTGCTGGCGTTTCTCGCTGGTATGGGCAAGGAGCGTTTTCGCTGCGAGCAGCTGCTGCGCTGGATCTACAAGCGTGACGTCACCGATCTCGATGCCATGAGCGATCTATCCAAGGTGTTGCGTGCCGAGCTGCGCCAGCGGGTATACATCTCCGACTGGCACGCCGCCGCAGTAGAGACCAGCCGCGACGGCACGCGCAAATATCTCTACCGCCTCGCCGACGGCGCCAGTGTCGAAAGTGTGCGCATCCCCATGGATAACGAGCGCTGGACGCTGTGCATCTCCACCCAGGTGGGCTGCGCCATGGGGTGCGCCTTCTGCATGACCGGCAGCTTCGGGTTGACACGCAATCTCAGCGCCGCCGAAATTGTCAACCAGGTGTGCGCGGCGCGAAAGGACGGCCCGGTACACAACATTGTACTCATGGGCATGGGCGAGCCGCTGCACAATCTCGATAACGTGGTTCGCGCCCTGCAGATACTCTACGCCCCCGCCGGTCTCGACTACGGTACCCGCAAGGTCACCCTGTCCACCTGCGGGCTGGTGCCGCAGATGGCGGAACTGGGGCGGCGCATAACTGTCAACTTGGCCGTGTCCCTCAACGCCACCACCGACGCGGTGCGCGACCAGCTGATGCCGGTGAACCGCCGCTATCCCCTTAACGAACTGATGGCCGCCTGTCGCAGCTATCCGTTGCCATCGCACCGGCGTATTACCTTTGAATACATTATGCTCAAAGGAATTAACGCCTCTTTGGCCGATGCCAGACGGCTGGTAAAATTACTGCACGGCATTCGCGCCAAGGTAAATCTCATCCCCTTCAACGAACACGAGGCCAGCAGCTACCGCTGCCCGGACGAAGATGATATGATCGCCTTCCAGACTTATCTGCTCGATCACGGCGTGGTCGCCATCCGCCGCGCCAGCAAAGGGCAGGATATCGCCGCCGCTTGCGGCCAGTTGAAAGGAAAACTGGCGACCGCTTCTGCGGAGCAGCCGCCATGATTCGTTGGGTTTCGCTACGCTCTACCCAACCTACGGTGCTGCGCATAACCACGATATTAAGGTAGGTTGGGTAGAATGCAATGAAACCCAACAGGTTTGTAATCGGCAGCGCCATCACCCGTTGGGTTTCGCTACGCTCTACCCAACCTACAGTGCTGCGCATAACCACGGCATTAAGGTAGGTTGGGTAGAATGAAATGAAACCCAACAGGTTCGTAATCGGCAGCGCCATCACCCGTTGGGTTTCGCTACGCTCTACCCAACCTACGGTGCTGCGCATAACCACGATATTAAGGTAGGTTGGGTAGAATGAAATGAAACCCAACAGGTTCGTAACCAGCAGCGCCATGATTCGTTGGGTTTCGCTACGCTCTACCCAACCTACGGTGCTACGCATTGTTACGGCATTAGGGTAGGTTGGGTAGAATGAAATGAAACCCAACAGGTTCGTAACCGACGGTTGCTAATTGGGGGGGAGGAATGCGATATCGGCGTTCGCGGTTGGCTGGTGGGTGTTTCTTTTTTACTTTGGTAACCTACCACCGGCGGCCGATTTTTGCTGATCATGCGCATGTTGATTTGTTGCGTTTGGCGATACGGAATGTGATGTTGCGTCATCCGTTTATAATTGATGCCATTGTTGTATTGCCCGATCATTTGCATTGTGTCTGGACGTTGCCGGATGGCGATGCCGATTTTTCCACCCGGTGGCGGTTGATCAAAGGTAATTTTTCGCGTGGCTGTCAGGTGGGTAAAAACGATAGCATTAACGCCAGCCGTGTTGCCAAAAAGGAACGGACAATTTGGCAACGCAGGTTTTGGGAACATGAGATTCGTGATGAGCGGGATTTTCGACACCATGTTGATTACATCCATTTTAATCCGGTAAAGCATGGTTTGGTATCTGCGGTGCAAGATTGGCAATATTCGAGTTTTAATTATTATTGTCAGCGTGGTATTTATCCGCAAAACTGGTGTGCCACTGGGATGGAACAACCGCCGGGTTGGGTAGAATGAAATGAAACCCAACAGGTTTGTAATCGGCAGCGCCATGATTCGTTGGGTTTCGCTACGCTCTACCCAACCTACGGTGCTACGCATAGCCACGATATTAGGGTAGGTTGGGTAGAATGAAATGAAACCCAACAGGTTTGTAATCGGCAGCGCCATGATTCGTTGGGTTTCGCTGCGCTCTACCCAACCTACGGTGCTACGCATTGCCACGGCATTAGGGTAGGTTGGGTAGAATGAAATGAAACCCAACAGGTTCGTAAGCGGCAGCGCCATGATTTGTTGGGTTTCGCTACGCTCTACCCAACCTACGGTGCTACGCGTTGCCACGGCATTAAGGTCCGCGCTGTTGTCGAGACTCGTCTCGATGATTTTCGCTCCTTTGGCGCTGCGGTGCTATGTGGCGGGAACCAGTGCGAACACAACAGAGAGGATCATTAAATTATGGCTCAAACAGTTATCGGAGTAATCGGCGGCAGTGGTCTGTATGCCATGGAGGAGTTGCGCGATGTGGAGCAGGTGCGTTTGCAGACGCCGTTTGGCGAGCCGTCGGATGCTTATGTTGTCGGTTATCTGGGTGATGTGAAGATGGTTTTTCTGCCGCGCCACGGGCGCGGTCACAGATTGTTGCCGTCGGAGGTGCCCTATCGTGCTAACATCTACGGCATGAAGATGCTCGGCGTGGAGCGGATTATCTCTGTTTCCGCCGTGGGCAGCATGAAGGAGGAGATCGCTCCCGGCGATATCGTCATCCCACACCAGTTTTTCGATCGTACCAGCGGCAAACGCGCCGGTACCTTTTTTGGCAACGGCATTTGCGCTCATGTGCAGTTTGCCGATCCGGTGTGCCTAGATATGGCGCGGATTATCGCTGACGCTGCTCGCAGTGCCGGTGCCAATGTGCACGAAGGCGGCACCTATATCTGCATCGAGGGGCCGATGTTTTCCACTCGCGCTGAATCGCGGATATTCCGCAGCTGGGGGGTGGATGTGATCGGCATGACCAACCTGCCCGAGGCGCGTCTGGCGCGCGAGGCGCAGTTGTGCTACACCACTGTGGCTCTGGCCACCGATTACGACTGCTGGTACGAGGAGCACGGTGATGTGTCGGTGGAGGCGGTGCTGGAAGTGGTGCGCAAAAATGTCGCTATGGCGCAGAAGATTATCGCCACTGCGGCGGCGCAGCTGGTGGGTGAGCGCCGCTGTGATTGTCCAAAGGCGCTGCGCTACGCGGTAATGACGGATGACAGCTGTATCCCCGCCGCTAGCAGAGAAAGTCTGGCGCTGCTGATCGGGGATGCCTGATGGCGACGCAAAAAGTCCGCCCACCTGTGTTGCAGGCGGGTGTTTAAGACTTTGACATACACCATGTATGCCATCACCCTTGAACAGCCACTTTTGCCTTGTTTGCTTAGCCATCGTGTTGGTTTTGGAGACCATCATGCTTTACGGGAGAAATTGAGTTTATGAGTATTCTGGTAGTTGGTTCAGTGGCGTTTGACAGTGTGTCGACCCCCTTTGGTACCGCTGAGGAGGTTCTCGGCGGCAGCGGCACCTATTTTTCCACTTCGGCCAGTTTTTTTACCGCAGTCAACCTGGTGGCGGTGGTGGGGGAGGATTTTCCCGCCGGGCACCTGGAGTTTCTGCGCCAGCGCAATATCAATCTTGATGGCGTTAGCACCATGGCTGGACGCACTTTTCGCTGGCGCGGCGAGTACGGCTACGATCTTAACGAGGCCAAAACCCTCGATACCCAGTTGAATGTCTTTGCCCAGTTCAAGCCGCAGTTGCCAGAGCATTATCGCGACGCCGAATATGTGTTTCTCGGCAATATCGATCCTGAATTGCAACTGGAGGTGCTCAAGCAGGTGGTGCGCCCAAAACTGGTGGCCTGTGATACCATGAATTTCTGGATCGACGGCAAGCGTGACGCATTGCTGAAAACCCTGAAGCATGTGGATATCCTTCTTATCAACGATGCCGAGGTGCGGCAACTGGCGCAGGAGGCGAATATTGTCAAGGCGGCCAAGGCGGTGCTGGCCATGGGGCCGAAGACGCTGGTGGTCAAACGCGGTGAGTATGGTGCCTTGCTGTTCAGCGCCCACGGTGTGTTTGCCGCGCCGGCGTATCCGCTCGATGAGGTCTATGATCCCACCGGCGCTGGTGATACCTTTGCCGGTGGTTTTATCGGTTATCTCGCCAGTGTGCGCGATGACAGTGACGCCGCCATGCGCCGGGCCATCATCTTCGGCAGTGTCATGGCGTCGTTCAATGTGGAAGCGTTCAGTCTGGAGCGGTTGCGCACTCTGGAGTTTGATGAAATCAGTGCGCGTTATCGTAAATTTCAGCTGTTAACTCAGTTTGACGGTCTCGAAGGGTAAACACTGGCTGGAGGGAGAACCATGCACAAATATCTGTTAAGGCTGGCCGTGGTTACCGTGGTTTTCGGTTTGTTACTTGGTGGCTGTGGCCCCACCAAACGGCCTGTCGACATGGGGGAATCCCATTACAAGATGGCTCAGGCTTCCATATCTACCAAGGATTACACTACCGCTCTTAAGCATATGCTGGAGGCGGTGCGCCTTAAACCCAACAATCCCGATTACCACCGGACGCTGGGCGAAGTGTATATGTACAAAAAAGCGTGGGAACAGGCGGAGCAGCACTTGCAAAAAGCGTTGGAATTGCGCCCTGGCGATCCTGAAGTGCAGCATACCCTGGGCGCACTGTATTTTTCCATGCAGCGCTGGGATGAGTCTGCCGCCATGTTTCGCAAAGCTGCCGACAACCTGCTCTTCCACTATCCGGTGTTATCGTTGCTGGGAATGGGCAAGGCCTATGTAAAAGGGGGGCACAACACCAAGGCGGTGCTGGCTTTTCAGGAGGCGCTGGAGCGCGACCCCGGCAACCTGCGCGCCCTGTGGGATTTGGGCGATTTGTACTACATCATGCATAAATATGCGCTGGCGGAAAAATGTCTGAGCAAGTTTTTGCAGATTGCCCCGGAAAACTGTAATGTGCGCCTGCGGCTGGGCGAAACCTATATGCACCTGGAACAGAACGATAAGGCGGCCAGGGAGTTTCGTGAGGTTGCCAATAAAGAGGATCAGAGCGATCTGGGTCTTAAGGCGCGGGCTTATCTCGACCTGCTGCAATAGCCCGTGCTTGCCGATGCTATCATTTAACAGGAACGGAGGCGGCGATGCATGATTTCAAAAAAGTGCTGTTGGCAACCGATTTCTCCCGCTGTGCTGAGATTGCCTTTGAATACGCGTATGCCATGGCTAAACGCTGCCAGGCGGAGTTGATCTTGGTGCATGTAATGTGCGAGCCGGTGGATCTGCGCGGCTTTTATGTGCCGCATATCTCCTTTGATGTGCTGGAAAGCGAGATCGAGGCGGGGGCGCGCGCCATGATGACTGAATTTTGCCGGGGGCGCTTAAGCGATGACGATAACTACTCAACGGTGATCGCCAGCGGTGTGCCCAACGAGGCGATTCTGGAGCAGGCCCGCCAGCTCGGTGCCGATGTAATTGTTGTAGGAACCCATGGCCGCAGCGGTTTTGATCATCTGCTCTTTGGCAGCACCGCCGAGAGGGTGGTGCGCAAGTCGCCGATTCCGGTGCTCACGGTTCGGTGTGCCGAACAAACGGAACAGGATTGCGCTGAATGAGCCGTGCCCGGCGCTGGTGGCGCCTGAGTGAAATAACCCTGAGGCCGCAGGACGATGAAGCACTGCTGCCGCAGCGGATTGCCACAGCGCTGGGGTGTTCGCGCCGGGCCATTTGTGAATGGCGGGTGGTGCGCAAAGGGTTGGATGCCCGGCGCAAGGGGCGGCCGCTGTGGGTGTATAGTGTCGATGTTGCCGTAGCCGCTGACAACGAGGTGGTTGCTGCGCCGCCACGGTTGCGTGAAGTCGCCGCCCCGCCGCAGCGCCTGGAGTTGCCCGCCGCGTGGCGAGCTGGTCGGGCTGCGGCAAAGACGCGGCTGCCGGTGGTAGTGATCGGCATGGGCCCGGCCGGGTTGTTTGCCGCCCTGTGGCTGGCGCGCGCCGGTGCCCGGGTGGTGATGCTGGAGCGCGGGCGGGCGGTGGCGCAGCGCCAGCGCGATATTGCTGATTTCTGGGCGGGCGGCCCGTTGCTGGCTAACAGCAATGTGCAGTTTGGCGAGGGCGGTGCCGGAACGTTTTCTGACGGCAAGTTGACGGCACGCCGCAGACATCCGCTTAGTGCTTATGTGTTGCAGACGTTGGCCGACTTCGGCGCGCCGAACTCTATAACTACGGCGGCCAAGCCGCATATCGGCAGCGATCGTTTACGCGTGGTGGTGGCGGGCTTTCGCCGCGAGTTGCAGCGGATGGGGGTGGATATCCGCTTTGACAGTACCCTTACGGCTCTAAACTGGCAGGGGCAGCGCCTGGGCGCGGTGGTGGTAAACGACAGTGATGAGATCGCCTGCAGCGCCGCCGTTCTGGCCATCGGTCACAGTGCCCGCGATACCTACGCCATGCTGGAGCGCAGCGCCTTTGTTCTGCAGCCCAAGCCCTTTGCCGTGGGGGTGCGTATTGAACATCCGGCGGCGCTGATCGACCGTATTCAGTATGGTGAGGGCAGTTATGACGGGTTGCCTGCCGCCGATTACCGCCTGGCCTGGAATGATGATAGCAGCGGACGCGGGGTGTACTCGTTCTGCATGTGTCCTGGCGGGGTGGTGGTTAACAGCAGCAGCGAGGCTGGCGGCCTGTGTGTCAACGGCATGAGCGATTACGCCCGCGCTGGCGAGTTGTCTAACAGCGCCCTGGTGGTGAGTGTGCGACCCGATGATTTTTCCGCTGCCACGCCGCTGGCCGGGGTGCACTGGCAGCGGCACTGGGAGCGGCGCGCTTTTGCCGCTGGTGGCGGCGATTACACTGCTCCGGCCCAGAACGTGCTGGCTTTTTTGCATGGTAAAGGGGAGGCGCTGCGCGGCAGTTGCCGCCCCGGTATCAGGGCGGCGGAGCTGGACGAAGTGCTGCCCCCTTTTGTGGCGCAGGGGTTGCGCCAGGCGTTGCCCTGCTTTGACCGCAAGATGCGCGGCTTTATCAGTGCCGAGGCGACGTTGACCGCCATTGAGGCGCGTACTTCTGCGCCATTGCGGATTGTACGCGATGAGCACGGCATGGCCGTGGGCAAGGCCGGAGTGTTTCCGGCCGGTGAGGGCGCCGGTTACGCCGGTGGAATAATGAGTTCAGCCATTGATGGCATAACTGCGGCACGGGCCTTGTGGCGCACGCTTACTGGAGAGTAGTTTGAAAAAGATTTTTGTGGCGGATATAAAAGAGCGCGATGTGGTGGACAGTCTATTTCTGGTGCGCGATAAAGTGATGGCCATGGCCAAAAACGGCAAGCCCTACATGACGCTGAAATTGATGGATCGCAGCGGAGAAGTAGAAGGGCGGGTGTGGGACCGGGTGGACGAGTTTGATCGCCTGTTTGCCAAAGACGACTTTATCCGCGTGCGCGCCAAGGCCAGCGTCTACATGGGCAAGATGCAGCTGGTGGTGCAGAATATCGAGCGCATCGACGAAAACAGCGTTGACCTGGGCGATTTTCTCCCTGTCAGCGCCAACGATAGCGGCCAGATGCTGGCCGAGGTGCGCCAACTGGTGGCTGCCATGGGTGATGAACACTACCGTGCCCTGATGGAAGCGTTTCTCGCCGACGAGGAGTTTGTCGCCGCCTACAGCAAGGCCCCGGCGGCCAAGTCCATGCACCATGTCTACCTGGGCGGCCTGCTGGAGCATTCCCTGTCTATCGCCCGTCTAGTGGGTGATGTATGCAAGCGCTATCCGCGCCTCGACGCCGATCTGCTGCTGTGCGGTGCCCTGTTGCACGATATCGGCAAGGTGGCTGAGCTTAGCTACGCACGCAGCTTCGGCTATACCGACGCTGGCAAGCTGCTGGGACATATCGTTATCGGCGTGGAGATGATTGCACAGAAGATTACGGCGCTGCCCGCTTTTCCGGTACACAAGGCGCTTCTCATCAAGCATCTTATTCTTTCCCACCACGGCCAGTATGACTACGGCTCGCCCAAACGCCCCAAAACCCTGGAAGCGGTGGTACTCAACTTTCTTGACGATATGGACTCCAAAATCAACGGGGTTCAGGCGCATATCGACAAGGAGGTTCACGGCGACAGTGCCTGGACCAGTTATCATCGCCTGTACGATCGTTATTTTTTCATGGGCGAGTCCACTGCGGCAGCGGCGCCTGCTGGCGAGGAGTCGCCCGCTGCCGCCCCGGCGTCAGCAGTGGCTAGCGCCACTGGCAAGGAGACGGTGTCCAGAGCGGTGCAACGTGGTGGCGGCAATCACAAAAAAAAGCTGGCCACCAATCTGGGTGAGCAGATGGCTGGCCTCAGTCTGGATCTGTTCGATAATCAGGAGGAGCAATGACAATGATGGATATCTGCACCTTAAGTGTCGGCCCGTTGCAGGTTAACTGTTACATAGCGGCTTGCCGTGCCAGCAACAAGGCGATGGTTATCGATCCCGGTGACGAAGGCGAGCGGATTCTGGCAGCGGTGGAGCAGCGCGGCTGGCAGGTGGAACTGATTGTAAACACCCACGGCCACTTTGATCATGTGGGGGCCAATGATTATCTGGTGCAGCATACGCAGGCGCAATTGTGTATGCACCGCGACGATCTGCCCCTGCTGCAGGTGGCGGCCAAATACGCCGAGAGTTACGGTTTGCCGGCGGTGGAATCGCCGCCGCCGCAAAAGTTGCTGGTCGATGGCGATACTCTGGAAGTGGGTGAGCTGACGTTTAAGGTTATTCACACTCCCGGCCATTCGCCTGGCGGTATCTGCCTGTACTGTGGCGGCCACCTGTTTTCCGGCGACACCCTGTTTGCCGCCTCCATCGGGCGCACCGATCTGCCCGGCGGCAACCTGCAGCAGCTGTTGAGCAGTATCCGCGCGCAACTGATGGTGCTGCCGGATGCCACCGTTGTTCATCCCGGTCATGGCCCGGAATCGACCATCGGCAGTGAGAAACACGGCAATCCCTTTATCAATGGTGATTTTTAGCTGAGAGTGCAGAAAACAAGAGTCTTAATGGCCAAACTAAAAAGAGTGTCTAATGTTTTCCTGAAAAATTTTGTTTCTATCTCATCGCTGAAGAAAAAGATGAACTGGTCGCAAATTGCGACTTGAATTCAGGCAGAGATCTAAAATGAGCCAAGAAATTAGCATTATCGAGAGTAATATTATTCAAAGCAGAATTTTCACCATCCGTGGTTTACAGGTGATGCTGGATAGAGACTTGGCTGAATTTTATGGCGTGAAACCCATTCGCTTAAGAGAGCAAGTTAAAAGAAATATCGGGCGATTTCCTGATGATTTTATGTTTTAGCTTACGCCTGAAGAGGTAGATTTTATGGTATCGCAAAATGCGATACCTTCAAAACAACATCTAGGAGTTTGTCGGACTTGTCGAAAAGGAGCGGTAATATGCACCGGCCAGACGGTTTTGCAGCCGATGCATGGAAAGCCCGACAGTCTCCTAGGCGTATCTGCTTGGACGGGGAGCGCGACGTTATTGATGCTGCAGGTCGTACAGCAAAACTATTTGGGGAAACGCCTTTGTAAATGTCCCTGCAAACGCCCATGTAAACAGTAAACGTGATAATTCAGCAGAAAGTAAATAGATGCTCAACAACAAAAAAATCGTTCTCGGTGTGTGCGGCGGTATCGCAGTTTACAAGGCGGTGGAGTTGCTGCGCCTGCTGGTGAAGGCCGGTGCCGACGTTACCGTGGTAATGACGCGCAATGCCCAGGAGTTTGTTGCGCCGCTTACGTTTCAAAGTTTATCGGGCAATCCGGTACACAGTGAGCTGTTTAACCTGTATCAGGAAAAAACCATCGGTCATATCTCTCTTGCCGACGGCGCCGATTTGTTCATTGTTGCACCGGCCACGGCCAACATCATCGGCAAGGTCAATGCCGGTATCGCCGACGATTTGCTTACTACCGCCATTATGGCCACCACGGCGCCGGTGTTGTTTGCTCCGGCCATGAACGTCAATATGTATCAGAACCCGGTTTATCAGCGTAACGAGGCGGCGTTGGCGCAACTGGGTTATCACTTTGTCGCTCCAGCCGAGGGAGAGCTGGCCTGCGGTTACAGCGGCAAAGGCAAACTGGCGGCGGTGGAGGATATTGTCGCCGCTGCCAGGGCCGCGTTGTCGCCGCAGGATCTGGCCGGTAAAACGGTGTTGGTAAGCGCCGGGCCAACGCGGGAAAACATCGATCCGGTGCGCTATGTCAGCAACTATTCTTCCGGCAAGATGGGCTATGCCGCGGCGGCGGCGGCGCGACGGCGCGGCGCCCGGGTGGTACTGGTGTCGGGCCCGGTGGCGCTGAGGGCGCCGTGGGATGTGGAACTGGTGCCGGTTGTCAGTGCCGCCCAGATGTACGACGCGGTGATGCAGGCGCTGCCGCAGGCTGATGTGGTGATCAAGGCTGCCGCTGTGGCCGACTACCGCCCGGCGCAGGCGGCAGAACAGAAGATTAAAAAGAACAGCGACCAGATGAGCCTGGAACTGGAGCGCAACGCTGACATTCTGGCTGCGGTGGGTCAGAACAAAGGGGAGCGTGTGGTGGTGGGGTTTGCCGCCGAGAGCGAAAAACTGCTTGAGCACGCCGCCGACAAGTTGCGGCGCAAAAACCTGGATATGATTGTCGCCAACGATATCACCGCCAGCGGCGCCGGTTTTGATGTCGATACCAACATTGTCAATTTTATCTACGCCGACGGGCGGGTGGAAAAA